>CAZWDG010000125.1:0-5371 GCA_964633075.1 uncultured Candidatus Brevefilum sp. | reverse complement strand
GAATAATAATTTTAATTAATCCCCTTTCACTTAATCCGGTCTCTTTTCACTTATTGTGCCAAAATAAAAGAAGAAAAATAATAGAGGGTAGAGAAGCTCAAATTGGCGTTCCAAATCTATTCGAAATTCTTCGAAAAGTGCCACAAAGCGTTGACTTAAGCTATGTAACCTTAGGGGATCAAGAAACATTCCCTCTATTGAATCCACAATCATATTTATCGATGCAATATTAACCCGGATTTGAAGTCAACCCGCCAGCTCAGCCTGAATCGTCTGGTCATATAAGGGGATTCCTGATGAAGTTTTTATGAGCCTTATTTTCAATCCGGCGACCATGTCAGGTGTGAGCAGTGTGTCCTATGATCAATCAGATTTGATCCCGATTGATCATTTTGTTTAGCAAAGCGCTTGATAAATGATTGTCTAACTCGTTCAATCGTCATCATCCTGGTTTGTTTTATGCCACATACATTGGTCATTTCCTATTGGGAATTTTTTATGCGCATCAACCATAAGGAGGTGATTTTATTTCCCTATCTCAAAAAATTTAAAAAGCTGCAAAATTTGAACCTTGACAAAGTTATACCGATCGGTATAATATTTTTATATGGATAATCGTCAACGATTACTTGATTGTGCCTTGGAGCTTTTCAGCCAGCGCGGTTTTGATGCGGTTGGTGTGAGAGAAATTGTCGAGGCAGCCGGTGTGACCAAGCCAACGCTGTATCACTACTTCGAAAGTAAGCGCGGCTTGTTGGATTCACTGCTGCAACGAGAAGCCGGGAAACTGCTCACAATGGTTCTACAATCAGCCGTTTACCTTGGCGATCTTATCCTCACCCTGGAAAATATCGTCAGAACATATTTTGAGGTGGCTCAAAGGGATACAACTTTCTATCGTATGCAGCTGGCCATGTACTTTGCGCCGCCTGAGAGCGAGGCGAACCAGGCCATCCGGCCTTTTGCCAGGGAGCAGCGAGAAATCCTGGAAGATGTGTTTATCAGGGCAGCGGAGGATCATGGCAATCTTCGTGGACGTCATCAACGATATGCGGTGGGGTTCTTGGGCGAAATCAATGCCATGATCGGGCTGTATTTGAACGACGAACTGGCGTTAACGAATGATGTGGTTTACCAGCTCGTGCATCAATTTATGCACGGCATTTTCAGCTAAATAGGTTGGATTTTTAAATTATTTTGTGATTGATATACCTACCGGTATGTCTAGATAAAGGAATGATTTTTGTGACACCACAATGGACAAAGGATGCAATTTTTTATCATATCTATCCGTTGGGTTTGTGTGACGCACCAACCCATAATGATTTTTACCAGCCAGCAACATTTCGCCTTGAAAGGTTGTATCCCTGGTTGGATCATATCCAATCTTTGGGAACCAATGCAATTTACTTAGGACCGATATTTCAATCCAGCTCACACGGTTATGATACCGTGGATTATTATCAGGTTGACCGGCGACTGGGAGATAATCAAGCCATGCAGCGATTTGCCCAAGCTGTTCATGGGCGAGGCATGCGCCTGGTTTTGGATGGGGTTTTCAATCACGTCGGCAGAGAATTTTGGGCGTTCAAAGATGTTTTATCCCTCGGAGAAAATTCAGCCTTTCGGGATTGGTTCCATCATCTTCGCTTCGATGAGCGCAGTCCTAAAGGAGATCCCTTCAACTACGATGCTTGGCATGGGCATTATGATTTGGTTAAATTGAACCTGACACACCCTCATGTTCGGGCGCATCTTTTTGACGCTGTGGCAATGTGGGTGGAGCAGTTTTCTATTGACGGTTTACGCCTGGATGCTGCTGACAGCATTGACCTCAATTTTTTGCGTGCACTGCACGATTTTATCAAAAACCGACATCCTGATTTCTGGTTAATGGGTGAGGTTGTCCATGGTGACTACCGGGATTGGGCTAACCCTCAAACACTTGATTCGGTGACCAATTACGAAACCTATAAAGGGCTCTATTCCAGCTTGCTGGAGGGGAATTATTTTGAAATTGCTTATGCCCTCGAGCGTCAATTTGGATCAAATGGGATCTATCGAGACCTCGGGCTCTATAATTTTGTGGATAATCATGATGTTGACCGTGTGGCCAGCAAGCTTAAAAACCCAGCCTTGCTCTTTCCCTTGTATCTCCTGCTATTCACCATGCCCGGTATCCCTTCGGTTTATTATGGCAGCGAGTGGGGAATCGAGGGCAAGAAGGACAAATGGACCGATGCGCCCTTACGTCCTTTCCTGGAGCTTCATCAAATGGAGGCGCAAGCACCGCAGCCGGATTTAATCAGGGTCATTCAGCAGTTGGCAGCCCTGCGGAAAGGCTCCATTGCACTGCGTGAGGGGGATTATGACCAATTATTAGTGGCAAATCGCCAATTTGCCTTTTCCAGACAAAAAGATGGGTCTCAAGTGATTGTCGCCCTGAACAGCGCCCCGCAGTCGGTTGAGATAGAATTGAACCTATCGAGAGAGAGCGGAGAATTGGAGGATAGGCTCAATGCAGGGGGTTGTTTCTCCGTACAGCGACACCGAGTCAAGATGAAAATCCCTCCTATGTGGGGACGAATATTATCCTTCATTCCGTAAGAGTGCATTTTATACAATTTAATCCCGGTTTAGGAGATTTTTCTGGTCCTTAACAGTGTTTTTGGGATTGGAGAAGGTCGATTTTCCTAGAAATATCTGGATGGGAATGCGATTACATACTTTTGGGGAAGCAACCACCACGTTCCATCACCTGTGCACCAGTGTTGGCGTTCTGATAGCGCCGGATGGGGCGAAGTGTGAGGGCGAAGTTAGACGCATGCGCCCATTGACCTAATTTGGTGAGCTCAAGCAGGGCTTGTTTCACCGCCATGCCATCTTCCATACCAAAACGATAGGTAAAATAGCCTGGGTTAATCGCAAGATAATCCAAGATCGCCTTCCAGGCGTTTAAAACGGGTGTCAGATCAAAGCACTTATCAACATGTTTGATAGGGCGGATGGGTAAACCGAGATTCCGTGCCAGCACGTCCATCATTGTGGGATTATAGAGAAATCGCGCATAAGCGGAACCGTGTTGGACCTGGAAGTCATCGGGTAAGGGAAGGCTGGACTCGCGAGAATGGACCTTGATTTGGAGCTCAAAGGTTTCATCCACATGCCTGCGCAAGGCCTCCAGGTCTTCTTCGGGAATCAAGGCGTTAATCTCAGCCATGATTCGATTGGCAGCATATGCCAGGTTGGCTTTCAATGAGGATTCATCGGCTATAAGCGTCACAGGTGGGATGATTTCACCCACATTCATCACCAATCTTGGGCGTTGCAGGGAAAAAGCCTTTTGTAAACCGCCCTTGATGCCACCAAAGCCAATTGGAAGGATGGGTGCTTGTGCGCGATAACTGAACCAGGCAGCGCCGATCTGGGCTTGCATCTGGGCAGGGTCCCAAATACCCCCTTCTGGGAAGATCCCCAGGATGCCTTCTTGCTTGAGCACATCCAAACCCATGTGGAGACCCTTTCGATCCAGATTACCCCTGTTGACAGGTATGAGGCCATAAGCATTGGTGATAAAGGCATAATTGGGATCGAAGGGGATATCACCATTTCCTATGAATTCCACGATCCCAGGTGTGTAAACAGCCATCATCACTGCCTCTAAGACAGCAACATGATTGCCTGCGAGAATGATAGGCCCTTTATTGGGTAGTTTTTCCTTTCCAATGACCTCAACCTTTGACAGAAGCGATAATAAAGCCCTCCCCAGCGTGGTTAAGCTTCTCCTGACGAAGACCCGGCGAGGGTATTTAATACTGTCATCATTATTTTGCATAGGAATTAACCTTGATGTTTGCTCGAATATGCCAGAGGGAACAGGTCGATCGCCATTGTTCCTTGGGTATGTTTAGAATTTGCGGTTCATCTATCCATCATTATAAACCAAGCACAAATGAGTTAGGTACGATTAGTTGCATTGGATTCCATCCCGCAGGTAGGAAATGGCATGCAATAACCTGAAGACACAGTATAATGGCTCAAACAATGTGATTATTTTGAATCGATATCCTCATTAATGGCAAAAAAAGAAGACATGAATTTTTCAAAGATACATTATCAGAGCTTATTAGGGCGTCTATTACGCTTACCCCTGCGTCTGATTCCCAAAAGCATGGTCCTGCCGATCCTGCAAGGGCGGTTGAAGGGTAAAAAATGGATCGTCGGTGCGGGTGAGCATGGGTATTGGCTGGGCAGTTATGAATTGCAGAAGCGGCTCGCTTTTGAAAGACTCATCCAGCCTCGTTCGATCGTGTACGACATCGGCGCCAATGTCGGCTATTTCAGCCTGTTGGCTGCTCTCTTAGCTGGACCTGAAGGACGGGTGTATGCTTTTGAACCCCTTCCCCGAAACATTAATTATCTTCATAAACACATAAAAATAAATAATATATATAATATTCAAGTCGTTGAGGCGGCCGTCTCCCATCAAAGTGGCGACGCACACTTTGATTTAGGCGCCAGTACGGCTATGGGGCACCTCTCGGAATCAGGCGAGATCAACGTTCGCATGGTGTGTTTAGATGAAATGCTTGAAACAGGGGAATTGCAGCCGCCAGATTATGTGAAAGTTGATATCGAAGGGGCTGAATATGATGCCTTGCTCGGGGCTCAAAACTTATTGAAAACTTTCCACCCAGTGCTCTTTTTAGATACGCACAATCGTACTGTCCATCACCAGACTCTCAATTTCCTGAAGGAATTGGGGTATCGTTTTGAGATTCTCGATGGAAAGCCTCTGGATGAGACGAGAGAACTGATCGCCCATCCAGTCATCTCAGCTTATAAAAGTTGCGATTAGCTCTTCTCCAAGATTGTCAATTGTAGCTCGTAATGTACCTCTTCCCCGGGTTGCAGGGTGCGCGGCAGTCCCTGTTTAACCAGATCATCCCAGGGGGCCATAGCGTGGGTGGCTGGCTCCAACCCGCAGACGTATTCACCCTGTCCCATCATCTTCCATTGGGTCAGGACGGGCATGGATTCGGCCAACCAGCGCAACCGGATGCCCAGTTGAAGCTCGGGATTGACCAGGGACGCTTCAGCAAAACCAGAGGAATCCATCACGGGATAATGGAAGAAGACCTGTTCCTCGTACCCAGCTTTGGGGAACTCAAAGTGGGTGTGCTCAGCCATGCCTGCTGCGGCAACGGAGGTACGCGGATCCACTTTTTGATCGTCGATGATCAGTTGGCTGACCGGGCTGAGGATAGGGAAGCCTATATTGCAGTGATAAAGCAGGCTGTGGGGCGTGGATCGGCTGCCCTCATTGATCACCGTGTCCTTGAGGATCAATTTCTGACCGCCCAACACGGTC
>CAZWDG010000124.1:0-5419 GCA_964633075.1 uncultured Candidatus Brevefilum sp. | reverse complement strand
GCCTGGGAACAAAAATAGCCATCAAGATCATGGCCGCCACGCCGACCATGACACCCACTCTGGTGAGCCATTGTTTCCTGCGGTAATCCTTCGCTTCCTCCGCACTCATCATCGCCAACTTTTGCCGCCACCCTTTACCGCGAGCAACAAGACTCTGGACCCCAATAAAGAGCAGGGTAAGCAAGCCAATCACAATCTTGGTCCACCATGAACTGAGGGAGCCGTTAAATTGGATCAGCGTTTGGGTCAAGCCAAAAATAAAAACACCGAAAAGCGCCCCAAAAACGGATCCGATCCCACCAGTTAACATCGTGCCGCCCATCACAACGGAGGCAATCACGTCCATCTCAAGACCATCTGCGTACAGGCCATGGCCGGATGTCACAAAAACGGCGAAAAATATCCCGGCTAAAGTTGAACAAAAGCCATTAATGGTATACACCAATAGCTTGGTCTTGTTGACAGGCAAGCCCATTAAAAGCGCAGATTGCTCATTGCGCCCCTCATTGCCCCCAATGGCGTAGATTGTTCGACCGAAACGCGTGTAACGCGTGATAAAAATGCCCAGAAAGTAAACTAATAACGAAATAACCACGGGAATAGAAATATAAGGTGCAGGATTACCCCGAGCAACAGCGATTTCTGTGATCCCTGGAAATAAAATTTTTACCCGAGATAAGATATCAATAAAGCGGTCTTTGATGGCGATGGCATCATCGCTGATAAAAAAGCACATCCCTCTAGAAAACCACATGCCGGCCAGGGTGGCAATCCAGGGTTGTGCTTTAAGATAGACAATAAAAAACCCCATTGTAGAACCAAGTGTAATCCCCATCAGTAACATTAAAAGGACCACCAGCCATGGATTCATCCCCTCTCTTAATAGCGCTGCTGTTGCCACCGTGGTCAACGCAATCACACCGCTGACAGAAAGATCAATTCCCCCAGTAAGGACAACGAGCGTCATGCCTACCGCACTGATCAGAAGATAGGAATTATTGCGAAATATATTCAAAAAAACCTGGGGGTTCCTCATCCCAGGATATAGAAACGCACCCACTGTATAGGCAATGACCGCAAGTAATGCTGTTGCTGATAAGGGAATATATTGTCGATTCTTCTGGATAAAACTCTTGATCTTTTCATTCATGATTGTTGACCTTTTGCAGAGGTTATCTTACTTAGAAAAACTCTAAACGGCTCAGAATATAGAAGGATGACAAATACGACCACAAGGCCTTTGATCGCTTGAAGGGCAAATGCAGGTACATTTAGAGCGTACATGGTGATGGTGATAGCCTGAATGACAAGGGCACCAACCAAGCTTCCTGGTAGAGAAAACCGCCCCCCTGTCATGGCTGTCCCCCCAATCACAACAGCAAGGATCGCATCCAACTCTATGGTTTTCCCAATATTGAAAGCATCGGATGTTTTGATGTTGGCGCTGGCAATCAACCCCGCGATACCAGCACACAAACCACAAAATGTATAAGCTAAAAGTTTAATCCTTTTTTCATTAACCCCACTGTAATGGCTCGCCTTGGGATTCATGCCCACAGACTCAATAAACATCCCAATGGCCGTTTTGCGTGTAATTAACCAAGTGATCGCAAAAATGATCGCAACAATATATAAAGAAAACGGTAAGATAATCCAGCCCTGTCCAATAAAGGCATACGGCTCATAAAATATCTGAATGCGAACACCATTCGTGATCAACATTGCAATGCCCCTACCGGCAATCATCAGGATTAATGTTGCCACCATCGCTTGAATATCCATATAGGCAACAAGCATACCATTCCAAAGACCGCAAATTGTGCAAACAACCAATGTTACGAGGATCACTTCCCAAAGTGGCGAATAGGTGAAATTGGGATCGTTAATAAACGCCAATAAATTCGGGGGTAATTGCACACCGATGATGGTCGGATTCATCATAATCGCTGCCACAGAAGAGGCTATCGCCATCACCGCACCCACCGAAAGGTCAATCCCACCTGTGGCAATTACCAATGTCATCCCAATCGCAAGCACCATCACGGTCGATGCATTCCGCATGATATCAATCACACGACCATATAGATTACCATCGCGGACCTGGATTTTGAAAAATCCTGGGATAAAAATTACATCAAAGACCAAAATAAGCAGCAAAGCCAAAATTGGTAAAAATATCCGACTTTCTGTCAACCGCTTGAAAATTCCCGATAGATTATCCCTGTTCATGTGACACTTCCTGCCATTGTCTCAATAAGAACCTTTTCGTCAACATCGCCACTAAATTCCCCAACTTTTTCCCGGTCACTCAACACAGCCACACGATGACTGCAGCGCATGACCTCCTCCAGCTCAGAAGAAATAAAAATTACCGCTTTACCTTCTTCAGCCTGTGTAAGCACCAACTTTTGAATTTCCGCCTTGGTACCCACATCGATTCCACGGGTTGGTTCATCTAAGATTAGGACCTGTGGATTAATCGCTAACCAGCGCGCTAAAATCACTTTTTGCTGATTGCCACCACTTAGATTTTTGACCGGCTGATCGACGGAAGGGGTGGCAATATCGAGAAGTTTGATAAATTCATCCGCAATTTTCTTCTGCTGTTGAAGGTTGATATGTTTAAACCACCCTCGACCAGATTGCAGGGCTAAAATGATATTTTCCCGCACGGTTAAATCGTCAACAATGCCAGCCTCTTTTCGATCTTCAGGTGAGAGTGCAACCCCTAAATGGATCGAATTGGTTGGGGAAAATTTACGAACTTTTCTGCCAGCGATTTTCAATGTGCCCGAGTCTGGATTGTCAATGCCAAATAAGAGCAAGGCTGTCTCAGTTCGTCCAGATCCGACCAACCCGGCCAATCCGAGAACCTCACCCTTGTGAACTTCAAGATCCATTGGCTGGATCCACTCATATTTCCCTAAATCTTCTGCCTCTAAAACGCTCTCTTCACTAATCTTATCCACCATGTCCTGTTTAATTTTTTCCATATCATCCAAGACTGTAATCGACCGACCAATCATCTTGAAGATAAGTTCCATTTTGGGAAGTGCTGCGGTCTCATCACAGCTAATCAACCTTCCGTTGCGAATGACCGTGATGCGATCTGAGACTTCATAAACCTGATCAATAAAATGGGTAATAAAAATAATGCCAACGCCCTCGCCCCTTAACTTTCGCATCACAGAAAATAACTGTTGGGTTTCATTGGCGGTTAAGCTGGAGGTGGGTTCATCTAGAATCAAAACAATGGCTGACTCGATTTCCAAAGCGCGCGCAATGGCAACCATTTGTTGAATCGCAACCGAATAGGATCCTAGAAGCCGTGTCACATCAATATCGATGCCCAGCACGCGCCTGAGGATCTCATCTGCTTGAGTATTCATTTCTTTCCAATCAATCACGCCACGCTTCATCGGTTCTCGACCGATCAAGATATTCTCGGCGACGGAAAGGTTTGGACAAAGATTGATTTCCTGATAAACGGTGCTGATCCCAAGCTCTTGCGCGTGTTGCGGAGAGCGGATTGTCACCTCTTTACCCTGCAAGAAGATTGTTCCTCGCTCTGGTTTTAATACACCGGTAAGAACTTTGATCAATGTGGATTTTCCTGCACCATTTCCCCCCAGCAAAGCGTGGATTTCACCAGCCCTGAGGTCAAAATCCACATTTTCCAAGGCTTGAACGCCTGGGAAGGACTTGCTGATGCCCTTCATCTCGACAAGTAAATGCTCTTCTGTCATATTACTCATGGATGATACACAACTCCTCTATATTGGGGAGCGGTCTACAAGTAACTTCCGCTCCCCAATATTGTAATATTAAATTTTCTCCAAAACTTGGTCACCCAAAATTTTAGTATTTCCGTCCTTCAGCAATCTCTTGCAAATTAGGATCCGTCGCACGGAACACATCCTCCTGAGAGGGGATCCACTCGGGTAAGACCTCGCCGTTGGCTGCTTTCAATGCTGCTTCATAAACCTGGGGGGCGAGGAGTGGGTTGCACTCCACAGTGACGTTCAGGGTACCATCCAACATCGCATTGAAGGCACCAGCCGTGGCATCAACGGAAAGAACCTTGACATCCACACCGGGTTCCAAACCAGCTTCCTTGAGCGCTTCAATGGCACCCAGAGCCATTTCGTCATTCTGACCAAAAATGGCCTGAACATCCGTGGTTTCCTTCAGCCAGGCTTCTGTCACCTGCTTCCCTTCAGTGATGGACCAGTTGGCGGTCTGGCTCTTGGTTACTTCCAAGCCGCATTCTGTCATCGCCTCACGGAAACCCTGACCGCGATCTTTTTCTGCGGAGGAACCAACGTTTCCGGTTAACTCCCATACCTTCTTAGATTCGCTTCCCTCCAGAAGGGCACAAATTTCTCGAGCGGATTTACGTCCCTCTTCTACGAAGTCTGCACCAATGAAGGTTTCAAACAAGTCAGCAGGCGCATCAATCCGGCGGTCCTGGATGACAACAATCTTTCCGGCAGCATAGGCATCCTTGATCAACTGGTCCCATCCGGTCGTTTCCAGCGCCGACAGAATGATCACATTCACATCTGGATCCTCAATGAACTGTTGGAAGCCGGCTACTTGTTTGTCAAGAGCATTTTGTGAATCATAGAACTTGAGGGTGAGTCCAACCTGTTCAGCAGTTTCATTGAATGAAGCGGTGTTGGCTGCTCGCCAACCACCCTCAGACCCGGTCTGCAAGAAACCCACCACCAAGTCCGAATATTGGCAGTTAGGTTGACAAGGAAGGCCAGAACCCTTACCTCTTACTTCAGGCTCAGCCACTTCAGGCTCAGCCACTTCGGGTTCAGCGACTTCTGCCGCTGGCGCACAGGCGCCAAGCAGGACAGCAACGAACATTGCCAGGGCGATCATCTTCAAAAACATATCTTTTCGAAACATCATTTTCTTCTTTATGCTAGAATTGAATTTTTTTACAGGGGATCTTGTTTTCCCAGCTTTTGGGTGGTCCACCTCCCCATATAGCTTTGCTGGACCATTTCTCTTAGACTTCAAATTTCATAAACCTCCTTTTCTAGCTAACAGGTATAGAGCTTTTTCGAATGATTAAATCTGGTTTGATGGTTAGATAAATCGGTTTGATAAACTCATTTCCAGAGTTCCGTTCCTCAACCATCCTTACAAGTTCCTGGACTGCAGTGCATCCCAATTCATTTGTGTTTTGAAAAACAGTCGTAAGCGATGGACAAAAAAATTCTGATTCAGGAAGATTATCGAAGCCCACTACAGAGAGCTCACCTGGTATATTGATCTGTTGATCGCATGCTGTTTGTAATATGCTAAGTGCCATTTGATCATTTGCAGAAAAAACTGCATCCATTTCTGGAAAAGTGGACAACAATATGTCAAATGCTTTCTTACCACTTTTAGAAGACCAGTTACC
>CAZWDG010000123.1:976-5430 GCA_964633075.1 uncultured Candidatus Brevefilum sp. | reverse complement strand
GGATGTAAAATTATCTTAGATATCAGGTGTGATTGAATTATGGATATGGATAGTATGACCCGAGATTATCAAGGTGATTTAGCAGGATTATGGGCGGTGGGCGGTAAGCAGGTTATCGCAGATGAGGCTGACATCAGTCAATGGGATTATATCTATTGTCCCGAATGTGGATGGAAGTTAACCGCCAGATTCTCAACCTGCCCGCGTTGCGGCGCAAATTTGAGAACGAAACCCTGTCCCTATTGCCAGGGGCAGATCCCTGTAACTGCCAAGGCTTGTCCTCGCTGTACAGCGCCTTTAAGTTAACCATCAACTTGAAAGGTCAACTTTAGGGGGAAAATTATTTGTTTGGGAAATTTATCTTTGTAGTGTAAGGTCAACAGCAATTGATGCTAGCGATCACTGACTACTGGCAGATCCTGCACCCAGGCGCCGCTCTCAACAAGGTGAAGCATGAATTCGGCGTAGTTTTCGCGTGTAAGGACAGGTCCCATCTCAGGACCAACATTGCTGACATGGTAGGTCCCACGCCTGGGCTCATCGATCAGCCTGGGGGCACGTGCGATGGTCCAATCAAGCGCGCTGCTTCTGATGATTTCTGTTGCTCGGTTTGCGGCCTTAAATGCCCTATTGGAAAACCACTTGAATAAAGTAGAGGTCAGTCTTTGTTTCAGTGTGGGTTCGTCCTGGGTTGTGCGCACATTTGTGCTGGCAGACCAGATCAGCCTCTTGATGTCGTTGGCCTTCATGGCAGCCAGGATATGCTTTGCGGCTGTGAACAGGAGGTCATCCGTGTAAGCGGGGGTGGATTCGATGGCGCTGATGACAGCGTCAGCCTGTTTCGAAGCGAAGGTGATTCCCTCCAAATCAGTGAGATTTCCCTGGACAACGATCAGGTTGACGTGTTTGAAGTTTATTTCAAGTGGAGAGGAGACATAAGCGATAATCTTATGGTCTCGCGCCAGTGCTTTACGCATCAGGAGCATCCCAGTTGCTCCTGTACCACCAAATATTGTCAGTTTCACTCAATTTTCCATAAAATCACTAAAATTGATTTGCTCCTGTTTATTTTACCCAGCAATCGCATTTTTGAGGTGTGTTTTTGTGTTGGGTAATGGCTGGATACCTGAACAATAATCGACAAGGCATACGCCACCAGGTTGGATCCTGGTGGCGTATGATCCTGGGTTTAGTCTGCTTTTTTGATAGGAATGTAGATGTAGAAGACGGAATCGGGTGCGAAGTCCTTGAAGTCCTCGTTGTAATATTCAAAGTCGATCCTGTCCGCCAGCTGATAACCGGATTGGGGCAACCAGTTCTCATAGATATAGGCATAGGTGGCGCCCAGGCTGGCCAGGTCACCTTTATGGGCGAAAACAGCATAGGTATGGTCGGGGACATGCCGGACGACAAAGCCCTCTGGAACTTCCTCGACAGCTGTGACTGGCAGACCAGCCACATACTCAAAACCGCCCTCTGGGGGGGTGATCTCTGGTGTGATGCACAGCCCGATGGCGGCTTCACCAGTTTCATTTTTAATGCCGCCCAAGGCTTCCATGCGGCGGTTGAACGCCTCCCAGAGTTCTGAAATCTCTTGGTGTTCGTTCTTACCAAAGTAGGGCATGCCTACCATGGTAAAGGAAGGTTTGTTAATTATTTTTGGTTCCATTTCATTTTTCTCCAATCGTTGATAGAATTCGATCGCTTTTCGGACCGGGCGTTGGATTTCAATCACCTTTGATTGCTGGCTGAAGGTTAATTCACGCCAGGGACCGACTGCGCGGAAACCATTTACCTGGGTCCATTGGGTCAGACTGGCATAGGACTCCGAAATATGATGACTATCGCCCTGCTTGATGATTGTGGCGATTTGGTCGGCGCCCGCCAGGGTGTAAATTTGGATGGGAGCTTTGTGAAGCACTTTTTTTACATCTTCCTGAGTTTCACGGATGATTGTTCCCACCTCCACATCCAGATCAACCTCTCTGAACTCGTCCTGGTGGTAAATGAGGATGTCTGGGCCTGTGCTTGTTTGGCCCACAGCTTTGAGATAGCGTTGGATCCCTCCTAAATGTTCATTTTGCCATTCAGGGAGAGTTTCAACCCTTGGCACGATTTCTCTGATACTGGCCACCAAATAGTCCGGAGCTGACTTGAGTACAATGGGGCTCAGGTTGGGGTCCATGCCATCGCGTAAGTTTTTCAGGCGGTTCTCCACCCTTAAAAGTCGGCCGTGTTCATCCGAGATGCGCTGGCGAAGCTCAAGGGCTTTATTGTGCAGCATGTTAACCAGGGCATCTTCTGATAAATCCAGTTTAAGCAATTCCCGGATCTGGTCGAGGGTGAAGTCCAGGTCTTTGAGCGCTAGGATGCGGTTCAGACTGACCATTTGGGAAAGCGTGTAGTAGCGGTAACCGCTATATCGGTCAATATGAGCCGGTTTGAGCAATCCCATCTGGTCGTAATACCGCAATGTCTTGATGCTGACCTGGGCAATTTTTGAGAACTCGCCAATTTTTAACATTTTTACTCCAAATTTTGTTCCTGAAGGCCTTCAGTGATGATAGTATACATCCTCCAGTAAGGGGAGAGTCAAGGGGAGAATTGGAAGGAAATTTACTGGTGAGATGGAAGAAAGGTGTGAATGGTGAAAAAGTGTGTTTTAATACAATTAGAGGAATCAGGCGGTTGGGCGGGGACGGAATGAGTTAAACGCTTCCTGGACATCCAAGAACTCATAATCGACATGGGTTACCTCAGCGCTGAGCGGTCCCCTGCGTAATTTATTTAAGAATGAATTGAGGTTCTCAAGAGCACCTTCAGCCAAGACCTCCACGCGACCATCCCAGCGGTTGCGAACCCATCCGGTCAGGTTCAGGTCTTGCGCAATTTGGAGTGTAAAATAGCGAAAGCCTACCCCCTGAACGCGCCCCTCAATAAAAGCGTGCAGGCAATATTTTTGATTCTCACTCATTTCGATCCTTCAAAATCTGGTTCTCTTTCGATTTTACCCAAAAATGAGGCGTTCGTGCAAATTAAAATATCAACGCCCGAGACTCTCTCAGGCGTCAGTGATTGGTGATCTCATACGGGTTAAGCAAACATCCCTGTTTCACTCGTCATACTCATCATCCTCCCAATCTTCGAAATCCTCCTCTTCAACATACATCATGTCAAAGAGGTTGACCTGCTCGGTGAAATTGAGATTCTCCAGGGCTTCTTCCAAAAATTGGATCTCTTCCGGGTCGTCTGCGTCTTCAAGATTCATCTCAATCAAGGAGCGCACACCCTCTCCGCCAATCTTCGTCAGTGACCAGATCGTGGCAAAATAAAGGTCTTCGTCGTCGGTGCCCTCTTCAAGGAGTTCAAATAGCAATTCGCGCGCCTCCTGGATTTCAAGTTCGCCGGCTGCGCGCACAGCCTCATAGCGCACGGATAAATCCGGGTGGTCGATCATGCGCAGCACGGACTGAGCCCATCGCAGATCACAGGATCTACCCATTGCAAATAATGCGCTTTGCAGCCATTCATCATCGTTCGAGTCATAGGCGCTTTGGATGAACCCCCTGACGTCTGGATGATTGGCATAGCCCAAGGCTTCCAGGGCGCGCCTGCGCACCAGAACCTCATCTGTGCTGAGGTAGGTTTCCATCAGGCGGTCGAACAGGTTCTGGTAGGTTGATTCGTCGATCTCCTCACACTCTCCGAAATAGACGAAGTTGCCCAACCCAGTTGCTGAAGCAGCGCGCACGATTGATTCAGGATCCTCCTTCATCATGTTTATCAACCTTGGGACCAGGTCTTCTTGCTGAGATTGCCATAACAGGCGGATGGCTGTGACGCGTGCGACGGGATCTTCATCGTCAAGGCACATGGTCGCAAAGGTGTCAAAGAACAGGAGGGTATCGCCTTCCGCCAGAGTTTCCATATCTTCTAACATACCACGACGGCGCAAGGTACTCACCTGAGGCCAGACATCGTGCAGTTTATCCAGGTTCTTCTGGGTGATATCAGAGAAGAAATACAGAAGCCCTGCAGGAAACGGCGTTTCCGGATTCAAGAGGGCTGCTTTAATCTCTGAAAATTTAGGTTCTTTTTGATAAGGGGAATCCTTCATAGGTGCCTCTATTTATGACCGTCAGGGGATGACGACCGGATTGGTGAAGTCGAGAATGGTAATGTAAACCATTAAACCAATTAACAGCAGGAAACTGATTGTGTTGACGGCATTTTCCCAGCGTTGAGGGATGCGTTTTTTGAAGAGCAGTTCGGGTAGGGTAAATAAGATGCGACCGCCATCGAGGGCAGGAATGGGAAGAAGGTTGGTGATCCCAAGCGCGAGGGAGATATTGGCGATGATCGAGAGGGTGAAGACGGGTAGCGGCTCGGCTGTGGGCAGGTTGGTTTCCTGATCCATTGCGACTGCCTGGCTGTAGATATCATAGATGCCCTTA
>CAZWDG010000123.1:0-966 GCA_964633075.1 uncultured Candidatus Brevefilum sp. | reverse complement strand
GACCGGACGAGCCAGGGCGGGGTCAACGGTCCCTCGGATGAGTCTGGCGGGCAGCAAGAAGGTTTCCCGGATAATATAGCCAGTAGCCCGAAAAGCATAGCCCACGGATTGGAAGAATGGTGTGGGTTTGAGCGGATTACTCAGGGCAACACCCATGGCACCCTCGCCTTCAGGTGGGTTCAGGCGCGGTGTGATGGTCAGATATTCAATCTTTTCGTCACGGTCTACCGTCAGGGTAATTTCCTGGCCCAGATGTTGATCGACCGTCTCGATTAACTGGTCAATATCTTCAATCTGCTGACCGTCCACCGCCAGAATGATATCACCAGGTTTCAGGCCAACCTGACTGGCGGGTGAACCCGCTGCGACCTGAGTGACCATGGCTTCATTTGAGGCGGGAATGCCGATGGCGCTGTAGATCACCACCAAGAGGATGATCCCGATCAGGAAATTCATAACCGGGCCAGACAGGGCGATAAGCAATCGCTTCCAGGCAGGTGCAGCCGCCATGCCGGCTTCAATAGTATCATCCGCCTCACCTTTAGGTCGGACAAACCCCCCAAAAGGGATCCAATTCAGGGTGATTTCCGTTCCCCGCCATTCGCCAATCTTTGCCAGCCGAGGGGGATATCCAAAACCGAATTCTTCCACCGGAACGCCGACTGCACGGGCTGAGAGGAAGTGACCCAGCTCGTGGAAAAAAATCAGGAGACCGATGACAAAGACAACCTGTAAGATCAATAAAAAAATGTTCACGCATTTACCTCGTCAATCTCCTGTGCTTGATATCACACAGGATTTTTGAATTGAGAAAATAATTATACCTTCAGAGGCTAGTCTATGCGATTTATGAGATTAACCTGGCCGGACCGGCAGGCATACCCTGAAGAACATCGATCACGTCAGGGAATGCCCTTAATCGAGAAAGCACTTCCCCTACAGCATTTTGGGTGCAGATCACATGGA
>CAZWDG010000122.1:0-5474 GCA_964633075.1 uncultured Candidatus Brevefilum sp. | reverse complement strand
GCGCTGAATATTGTTTGGTAGCTTGAGATCTTGGGTTAAATTTTAATAATGGGATGCCGGCCAATTGACTCTCTGGAAGTGCCATGTCCCTCTCAATGATCGTTTCAAGGAGGGCATCCTGATAATGTTCCCTGACTTGTTGATAGATGCTTTTGTGGAGTGGCGCTTGCAGATCCATTTTGGTGATAAGCAGACGATAGGAAAGACGTGGATTGACACGCTCCCGGGAGAGCTTGATCAATCGAAACAGGTTATCCAGAGTCGCTAAGGAAAATATTTCACAGGTCAGGGGAAGGAGCACAAGGTCTGCACTGGCGATCGCATTAACCGTGAGAGAATCGATGCCAGGTGGGCAATCAATGATCAGGAAATCGTATTCAAAAAAACCGTCTTGATCCAAGATATCCTTAAGGATGGTTTCGTACCCGGTTTTTTGATAAAGTTCTCGGGGAATTGGTGCCAGTGCAGCATTCGCGGGAAGAAGGTCCAATCCGTTGATCGTGGTTTGTTGGACTAAGCTGGATAACGACGTTGTCCCATGAAATAAATCTGCAATGGATCCGTTCAATGCGTCTATGTTGATGCCCAGGGCTGATGTCAGATTACCTGAGGGGCTGAGATCCAGTAATAGGCATTTCTTACCAAAATCAGCCATTTCTGCCCCGATACAAACAGTCGAGGTGGTTTTACCGACTCCCCCCTTCTGTCCACTCAGAGTAATTATGAACCGTGCATGTTTATGCTCATTTTCTCGCATCTCAATTCTCCCGGCGCACGACGATTCAATCCAATTATACGATATTCAAAGGATGGATTCAATTATAAAACTGATTCGATTCGAGTTTGTGATCGATACACTGAAATGTTTGTGATGATGATCATTTACCATTTCATCCTGTCCCGTTTGTAAAAAAACCACCTCGTTTGAGAGGCGGTTTTCTTTCTTTCTATTTTTGCTTGATCTTGATCGTCCTTGGCTTGGCTTCTTCAGCCTTTGGGATTTTCAAAGTAAGAATGCCATTCTCAAGTTCAGCTTCCACTTTGCCAGCATCTAAGGGCGTGGGCAAGGAGATCACTCGATGAAACCTGCCGCTGGGACGCTCGGCGAGCAGGTAGGATGCGCCTTCTTCGCGAGCAGCATCCAGTTCTCCAGCGATCGTGACGATTTCATTGACAATTTGTAACTCCAGGTTTTCCGGATCAACGCCGGGAAGCAGTGCTGTGATGGTGAATGAGTCGCTCTCGGCTTTGACATCGATGGGGAAGGTCAATTCGGCTGTGTAATCCTCTTCCCAATCGCGCATGATCTCGTCCATTGATCGTCGTCGTGGGGTTCGTCGGATAGGGTTAATATACAGGGTCATCATTCCTCCAATTGCTTTTGGTTCAGTTTTTGATTTCAATTGTTAATAAGCATATTATTCTTTTATTAACTCCTGTCGGAGAAAAATTTGAAGAATATAAGAATCCCTGCTTAGAGTGGTATCCTCCGCAATATTCTGCTAAAATTGCACAGGTCATTTGTTTCTAAAGCCAGGTTTCTATGAGAAAACGTTGGATAGGTTGGAGCATTTTTATACTGATTGTTCTTTTCATCGGTTTGTATCTTGTGCTTAAAGATTCGATCCTCTCAATCAACCGCTCACGGAAAGTGATGGCTTTTCTGCGCCATCCTGAGGACTATGGTGAGGTCATCCTCCCTGCCTGCTCGCGCTGTGAGGAGGTGCCATTTATCCTTCCCACAGAGGGGATGATTGGTTTTATTTGGGATGATTCCTTCCGACCCGGGCACCATCACACAGGGATAGATATCTTTTCAGGTCAGGAGGTGGGTACAACCGCGGTCTATGCTGCTTATGATGGTTATCTTGCTCGCCAAATGGATTGGAAATCGTCGTTAATCATCCGTATTCCATCTGACCCCTTACAACCAGATCGACAAATCTGGACTTATTACACGCATCTGGCTGATCCATTTGGTGATTCCCTAATCGTTGCTGATTTCCCTCCAGGAACCTCGGAGGTTTTTGTGACTGCGGGGACATTATTGGGATACCAGGGAAATTACTCAGGAGTCTATGGAAAACCAACGGGTGTTCATTTACATTTCTCAATTGTCAAGGATGATGGCAAGGGACAGTTCCTCAATGAATTGGAGATAAGAAATACACTTGATCCATCTCCATATTTTGGATTGAGCTTGAATGCCAATGAAAATCCGGATCACATTCCGGTCTGTAACCAGCCCTGAATTTAATCATTTGATCGCGATGAAAAAGCCAGTGGTTTGGCAAATCAATTTTTTAGCAATCAGGGTATGTGGAGGGAGATTCAGCTGCCGTCAAAAATCGTCGCAGAACGGTGCTTCCAGAACAGTCTCGGCGACGACGGTTATGAGGGGGTTGCCTGGTCATTTCACTGATGCCAGTAAGTGATAAGATGCTTTTTGTCATGTGATTTTTCAGGAATGGGTGCACAGCTTGAAGGTGTTGATAATTTTGAGCAGACGTAATCCGTAGGGGCATATCTCCGTGTCCGCCCTGCGTAGTGCCCTTCGGATCGCTTCGCATTTTTTAACAGGGCGACCACTGCCCTCTAAGAGGGCTTAACCAGGGTTGCCCCTTCATTTTGGAATCTTTTTAAAATTGCTTATTCGAATAATAATTATTATCGGTGTTTCAATAGGGATTTACTGGCCATTAATTGTTGTGCGGCGCCCTCAAGGTTTCATGATTGACTGGGTTTAATCGTATAATACTGATCAATGACAGACAGATTCCAAGAGATTGGGAGTATTTATGGAGGAAATTGCTAAAAATATCTTTCTTGAAAGTGGTTATCCTGGTGTGGTATTGGGTGTATTACAGTTAAGTAAAGGGGTTTTGCTTATTGATGCGCCTTTTCGCCTTCAAGATGTTCAAGACTGGTCCCAAAAAATTGGCGCGTTATATGGCAATGCGGATAAGCTTTTAGTGATGTTAGACGCCCATATTGACCGAGCGCTGGGTATTCGTGCGATGGGTTTGACCGTTTTAGGACATCAAAACGCGGTTAATATCATGGGTAACCGTCCGACAATGGCCCGTGCTCAAGACATGGATGCCGGTGCAGAATGGGAACCTTATGAATTACCTGCGAACATTCATTGGGCAGCACCCGATATCAGTTATACCAATCAGATGTGTTTGCATTGGGATGAGAGACCTGTTGAGATCTCTCACCAGCCTGGATCCCATTATGCCGGCAGTTGGGTGCGCTATGACGCAAGCAAAGTTATTTTCGTGGGTGACAGCCTTGTCTTGCACCAACCCCCATTTCTTGCCTGGTCAGACCTGGATCGTTGGATTGAGGAATTGACCTGGCTTGGATCAGATACTTTTCGAGGGTACAAGATCATTACCAGCAGGAATGGGATCGTCAGGAGGAGGTCCATAGCCAGGATGATCGCCTTCCTGACCCAGGTGAAAATACTACTAGCCGATTTGGCTGGTCAACAACAGCGCCATGATGCCATTAATGATGTTGTGCCAGCCTTATTGAGGAAATTTAGTTTTGACAGAACCCATTTGGAGGTTTACAAAAACCGCCTGGTTTGGGGCTTGGATCAATATCTCCAGCGGCATTATCCCAAAGTGCGTGTATAAATTGAGGAGTGAAGGATGAAAGGATTGGATTATGTGCCCCTGGTAGAAGTCACAAGGGGCAGCATCGTTGAATCGGTTCATTTGGGTGCTTTTATTGTTGTGGATTTCTCTGGAAATGTACTCACAGGTCAAGGGAACCCGCAGTTGATAACCTATCCGCGCAGTTCGATGAAACCCCTGCAGGCATTGCCTTTCATCGAGAGTGGGGGAGATGTCGCTTTTGGATTAACGGAGAAAGAAATTGCGTTGATATGTGCCTCCCATTCAGGAACAGACTTGCACATCGAGGTCTTAAGAGGGATGCATGAAAAAATTGGGATTTCTGAGTCCGATCTTCATTGCGGTGTGCATTGGCCTGGTGACAGTAAGGCGCGGGAAGCGATGAAAAAAGCCGGAAAAGAACCAACGCCGCTACATCACAATTGCTCTGGCAAACATACCGGCATGCTGGCGTTCGCATCCATGAGAGGGCTGGAGAAAAACAATTATCTGGATCCTCAGCATCCAATTCAAGTCATGATCCGTGAGGTGTTGGGAGAGATGTTGGGGATACCGCTTGAAAGCATGCCAATTGGGGTTGATGGTTGCTCGGCGCCCATTTATGGCATTCCACTGGAGAACATGGCCCAGGCGGTTGCCAGGATGGCGGATCCATCAAGTTTACAAGAAAGCAGGCGGAATGCTTGCCGAAAAATCACTGCCGCAATGATCCATCACCCCGAGATGGTCGCAGGACCCGGAAAATTTGACACAGAGCTGATGAGGGTGGCTGATGGGAAGGTTTTTTCAAAGGGCGGTGCGGAAGGCTACCAGATTATCGGTGTGATGCCAGGTGCGATGCGACAAGGCTCTCCTGGATTGGGGATTGCCATCAAGATCGCAGATGGTGACCCCACCGGTCGGGCGGGAGCTTCCGTCAGTCTGACGATTCTATCCGGTTTGGGTGTTTTGGATGAGGGGGACCTGGCGCACCTCCCCAATTATGGGAATATTCCGGTGACTAATTGGCGTAAGTTAAGGGTTGGTGAAATCCGTCCTGGTTTTTCTGTATCCCGTTACGCTTGAATCCTGGAAAGTTGGTTTTTATGACCTCTGTGTATGATGAGAAGATCCTCACAATTCGACAACGCTTGTTAAACGCTTTTAGCGCACCTGAATGGCGCGATCCCTTACCGCCAGTGGATGAGTTGGTGTCGACAATCTTGTCGCAAAACACGAATGACGACAATCGTGATGCAGCCTTCCATCGTTTGAAGGAAGCCTTCCCCGATTGGTATGCCGTTAAGGACGCGCCTTCCAATCAGGTGATTGATGCCATCCGAACAGCTGGCTTGGCAAATCAAAAGGGGCCACGCATTCAGCAAGCACTGCAGGATATCGCTGATCAAACAGGTGGAAGCATTGATTTGGAATTCCTCAAGGCGCTGCCGCCTGAGGACGCCAGGTCGTGGTTGATGAATGTCAAGGGTGTAGGTCCGAAAACCGCAGCAATCGTATTGTTATTTTCAATGGGGATCCCGGCTTTCCCGGTGGATACGCACATCTACCGTGTGACGGGGCGGGTTGGGCTCAGACCAGGTGGGCTAACTGTGGAAAAAACCCATGCTTACCTGGAGGAACGGATCCCACCAGAAGCTTTTTATGACTTGCATTTGAACCTCATCCTTCTGGGGAGGCGGGTGTGCGGTGCCAGAAAGTGGCTGTGTTATCGCTGCCCAATTGCCGATCTGTGTGACTTTGAGGAGAAAAACCTCGTCGCTGACCAGGCCTAAACCCGAACTCAGGAATCCGGTTCAGAGCTGTTTGTTTTCGTTTTGCAGGAGGTCATTT
>CAZWDG010000121.1:0-5507 GCA_964633075.1 uncultured Candidatus Brevefilum sp. | reverse complement strand
CTCAAAAATCACATGAAATTGATAAGAATTATTAAAATATACTGGATGTCACTTTCGAAACCTTGGAAAGGGACTTAAATCCAATGCATTTTCTTGGGGATATTTTTAATATAAGGCTGGCAAAATGAGTCTGGAAACACTTCAGCGCAAAATCCTACCACAAATTGAAGCAGCGCTCCAATCATTTCTGGAAGCGCAAGCATTTGGAAGCAGCCAACCGCTAAAACAGATGCTCTCTTATCACATGGGATGGGAAGGCGAGAATTCTGGTGGTGGTAAACGTGTCCGTCCGTTTATCACGCTATTATCCGCCCTGGCCTTTGGTGGGCAAATCGAAATTTCCATGCCAGCAGCTATTTCGATTGAATTACTGCACAATTTCACCTTAATTCACGATGATATTGAGGATCGCTCCCCGCTACGGCATGGTCGACCGACACTCTGGCAGCGATGGGGCATTCCGCAGGGGATCAATGCTGGTGATGCCCTTTTTAGCATCGCCCATTTGGCGATTTTGGATCTCTCCAAAACCTGCAATCCTTCCATTGCATTACAAGCTGCACGCTACCTAAACCAGGTTTGTTTAAACCTTACACGTGGACAATTTCTCGATATCGCATTTGAATCGCATGATTCGATCACGTTGGAAACCTATTTTGAAATGATTTCCGGAAAAACCGCCGCGTTGATCGGTCTGTGTGCCGCCTTAGGTGGGCTGACAGCAGGACAAAATGAGGAGATTGTGAATAAACTTTTCGATTTTGGGGAGAGTTTGGGCCTGGCATTCCAAATAAAGGACGACATTCTCGGCATCTGGGGGGATCCAAAAACAACCGGGAAATCAACCGCCGGCGATATTCTCAACAGGAAGAAGTCCTTCCCAATCCTATTTGGTTTGGGGCAAAGTCCTGAATTTCGAACTTTATGGGCAGAACAAGCTCCATCTCCAGATCAAGTTGAACATATGGCTGTTCTGCTCGAGATGTGCGGCGCGAAAGATGAAGCTCTAAAAAAAGCTGAAAGCCATACCCAAAATGCCTTTCAGATATTTGCTGCGTTGTTTCCGCATCCGTTGGATGAAAATGAGTATGCCCTTGCTATCGCAGAACTTTGCCAGCAGTTATTATTGCGCGAACTTTAGCATATCTAGTGGCTAGACACCCTGAGAAAAGGAGTGCCGCGGCTTGCCACTGCGAAGGAATAGCCACAAAGCCTGTGCCAGATGGGCCAACACATAAGCAATCACTGCGACGAAAACCCCTTCATAAATTTGCGTGAAAACCCCTGTTATCAAGATAGCTCCCAAGACGATTAAGAATATCACCACGGCTTCAGGGACGGCACTCGTCTTTCCTGAATGGAGAATCACCCCCTGGTATAAACTGATAAAAAGTCCCAAGAATGACAAAGGCACACCAAGCGCCAATGCGGTCATTGCCAACGGAACCAGTCCTTCAGCCAAATTTGCGACATAGGTAAACCACAATCGTGACAGGGGTGTGATGACAATGATCGATGACAAAAATACTGTTACTAATGATGCGATTAGCGTAAACTTTCTTAAAATTTTAAACGCACCTCGTTCCTCGAGTAAGGCGACCACTGCTTCGTTATAGGCCAAGCCTGGGCTACGAAAAAGGAAGAGCAATCCGGTGATTACGGACCACACCGCCAAAGATTCCAACGGATTGGGCATTCTTGAAACTGCACTACTGATAAACGGCTGCCACAATAAACCCAGGGATGAAGTTAAGGCTAAGGGGAAATAAAAACGAATAAAAAGCCTGATATTCAGCGGATTTGCTACGGGAGATGCCAGCTTGATCTTTGGATGGACTTTGCGAATTCTTAAACCCGCATAAATCGCCTCAACACTCACGCCTAAACCATGCGCTAATCCAGCTAAAGCCGTTCCGGGGATTGTGCGCAAGGTGCTGCCAATCAACAGCACGATGCCAACGGTGATTAACCGAACCACCGTGGTTTCGCCCACCATGTGGGTTTGTTCAAAACGAATCATAGCGCCTTGTTGAAAACGGCGAAATGCGATCCCAAGCGACCAGGGTGTTAAGAAAATCAGACCAAGACGTGCAGGTTCAACCACAGCTTTTGGAACGGCTAAAAGCACTCCTGTAATAAAGTCAAAAATAGGTGTTAGCGTGACGATCAAATGCACGATTGTCAAAAAACCGCTCAAAAATAAGGTATATTTTCTTAGTTTTTGATAGGAATACCAATCCCGACTGAGAGCTGTGGAGGCAGCTAACAACATGATGACGGGCGCCTCAATCGTCAAAGCAACCGTGTATGAAACGCCACCATAAGCTGCCAAGTTGACTTCAGGATTGGGCAACCTGGCAATGATGGCTGTGATGAAGGGCAGTTCGATGCTCATCAACATCCAGCTTGCGACGAGTGGCAGCCATGTTTTCAGAACTCTTTTTAAAGTCAGAGCGATTGTATCATTGGGGTTATCAATAAGGCTGCTCATCAAATATTCAATTGTACCGACAGTAATCTTGCCTTGGACAAAGGATTCACAAAGGAATACTCAGGCATCAATCCTCAAGCAGGTTTGGGATCTTTTTCTAAAATGGTCATCGCACCCTGAGCCATCACTGCAACTGCATAGGGTAAACAGGATTCATCAATATCGAATTTGGGATGGTGGTGCCCATAGTCTAATCCTTTTTCATGGTTTGCGGATCCAACCAACATAAAACATCCCGGGATATCCTGCATTAAATAGGAAAAATCCTCAGATCCCATCGTCTGGAAGGTCAAGTCAATCTTGGAATCGGGATCAATGTGCTTGACGACATCGCTCATTAATTTCGCCAGCTCAGGATTATTGACAATAGGAAAGGTGACCCGTTCGATAGAGATTTCAGCCTGGCAATTCATCCCTTCAGCGGTGTGGTTGATGATCTCGTAGAAACGTTTAATGATCTTATCAAGCACTTCCGGCTCAAAGGTGCGAAACGTACCAGAAAAACTTGCCTCTTGCGGGATGATGTTGAAAGCAGTTCCAGCCATAATCATACACACCGATAAGACAGCACTCTTCATAGGGGGCACATTGCGTGAGGTAATCGTTTGCAGAGCAGTAATCATCTGTGCTGCGCAGACCACAGGATCAACGCTCAGGTGCGGCGATGCAGCATGGGCGCCTTTGCCGGTGATCTTAACGGAAAAAATATGCCCGTCAGCCATGACTGGACCCGGTGTAAGCGCATACCATCCCACCGGATGATCATTCCAGACGTGCATTGCGAGAGCATAATCCGGTTTCGGATCCTGCAAAACGCCTTCCTTGACCATGAGTGCCGCACCACCCGCGCCCTCTTCTGCGGGTTGAAAGACAAATTTTACAGTCCCTTTCAAGGCTTCTCGATGAGAAACCAGCAATTTTGCCACGCTCAACCCAACCGCCACATGGCTATCATGGCCGCAAGCATGCATTTTCCCAGGATTTTTCGAGGCATACGCCGCGCCTGTTTCCTCTTGAATGGGCAGGGCATCCATATCGAACCGCAGCAACAGGACGGGAGATTCGGATTCCCCATGTAATAGCCCTACAACGCCTGTTTTCGCCACACCAGTTGTCACATCCATTCCAAGCCCAATTAATGTCTTTGCAACGATTTCAGCAGTACGATATTCTTCCAATCCTAATTCAGGATGTTGATGAAAATCCCGTCGCATCCTTATCGTCTGATCTTTAATCGCCATCGCCTCATCTAGAATTGTCACTCGATTGACCTCCTGAACTTAATCCGGCGAAATTGCTCTTCATATTCATAATGACCATCACCCACTTTTTTCAGTCGTTCAACCATCCGTTTTTCGAAAGCATCCGGGTCGCCGATCTGTGAAGCATGACATTTAAGAGCACTAAGTTTATCATTCCAATGATCAGTAACATTTAGAACAACATCAGGTTGATTGGTTAAGCTCATCCAAACTTCTTCAACCTCGTGAGGAGGATACCCTTCCTCGATAAGCTCTGGAAAGAAAAAACGATTCCCCGCTGCGGGGAACATGGCGTCAATCACCACCTGACCGGCATAACGATGATCCGGATGATTGATGTATTGTTGATTGGGAAATAGGTTGGTGGGATCACAGGTTACTAAAATATGCGGCTGATACTTGCGGATGCTTCGCACCACAAGCTTACGCATCTCCAAATCAGGGATCAAGTAACCATCTTCATAATCGTAGTATTCAACCGAGTCAACCCCAAGAAATCTGGCAGCCTGCTCTTGTTCTTTCACTCGGATATTGACCACATCGGTTGAAGTCAAGGTCTCATCCTTGTGACCCTTATCCCCTTTTGTCAGAAGGACATAATGCACATGATGTCCAGCGGTGACCCAACGGGCAATCGACGCACCGAGGAAGAATTCTGGATCGTCGGGATGCGCTAAAATGATCAGAATTTCTTTTGGGGTTTCCCAACCTTCTTGATCTTCCATCGTATGATGCTCCTTCGATGCTGCAATGGATTTAGTTTTGGGGATTGGATCGGCGCGATTGACGTCCGCGTCGCCGGCTTGAAGAACGTCCGCTGCGACTTTTTTGCGTTTGCTTTCGCTCTTCCTGAATTATTTTTTGATCCTCCGGTCGACTGATGATTACATCAGGCTTTTTTTCTTTGGGAAGAATTGGTTCAACTGCTTCACCACGCGCAATTTTTTCAGCACGATCCAATTCCTCTTTGGTAAATTGACGAGGACCAATTTCTGGAAGGTCCACAATCACAGCTTGCTGAAGAGGTAAAATTTGGACGACACGCCCTTCACCCATCGGTGTGATCACTTTTCGTTTCCGTTTAGGCAGCGTTTTAATCGCTTCAATATACTGGTCATATTCATAGACTAAACAACAACGCAATCGACCGCACATACCCGTGATCTCAGATGGTGTCAGGGAGATATCCTGTGTTTTTGCCATTCGGATGGATATGGAGGCAAATTCTGTCAAGAATTTTGAGCAACAGCGGGATTCCAATCCGCAGGCACCCATCCCCTGGATCAACTTAGCGGCATCCCGGGGACCAATCTGACGTAAATCCAGCTGGACACCCTTTTCCAATTTTTGAATATCCTGGTGAATACGTTTGATATTGTAATTGACTGAGGATTCACTGTTGATTAATATAAATAACCTGTCCCCATCCAATGAATATTCCACTGAAACAATTTTTACAGCGCTTAACCCATTGTTATTGAGATATTCCTCCACTTTAGCTATGGTCTCCTTTTCTTTGAGTGCCAAAGCTTTTCGTTGAAGAAGGTCCGCAGGTGTTGCCGGGCGTTCGACTGACTTGAATGAACGCAAATCCAAGTCATCGACATCAATATTGACCTGCGTGATATTTGCCAGCTGTAAACCACGGCTTGTGCGAACAACCACCGGATCCCCCTGCTTTAGATCCGGGAAGCGAGAAGCATCAAAATAATAGATTTTCCCTACTGGCTCAAATTGCACACCAATAACATGAC
>CAZWDG010000120.1:0-5514 GCA_964633075.1 uncultured Candidatus Brevefilum sp. | reverse complement strand
TGTCAAAACGGTTGAAGGCGGGCATAAAGTATACACCCTGGAAATTCTCTTGCAAGTTCCTTACCAACTCAACTGCAATGCGAATGCCTTCGGTCACTGAGTGCTCCCCGGCTCTTATCATCCGGTCCTGGATTGCTTCCGGGATGGTGATGCCGGGGACTTCATTATGCAAATAACGTGCATGGCGATCTGTGACCAAGGGGAGAACACCAACCAGGATAGGCACCTTTAAGGAGCCGTACTGGTCTTCATATGTTTTAATGAAATCAAGAGCTTTGTTGACATCAAACACGGGTTGGGTCAGAAAAAAATCAGTGCCTGAAGCAAGTTTTTTTCTAAGGACATGGATTTCTCTGCCTGGTTCGCTCGGACACAGATTTAAGGCTGCGCCGACAAAGAAAGACGTAGGTTGCCCTATTTGTCCGCCAGATTGATCCACACCCGCATTGAATCCCTCTTTGATCAAACGAATCAAACCTGTCGGTACCAGGTCATAAGAATCGCTGGCATCGGGATAATCGCCAATGGCGGTAGGATCACCCATCACAACAAAGACGTTACGGATTTTTAAGGCATGTGCTGCCAGGAGGTCACCCTGAACACGCAGCAGGTTTCTACCTCGGGTAGGAAAGTGAAGGGTGGTCTCGATATTAAACTGAGATTGGATCAGATGACAAACTGCCCAGGGACTCATTCGCATGCGCGCCATGGGGCTATCTGCGACGTCGATCACATCTGCGCCAGCATCTGCCAGCAGGGATGCCCCTGCCAAAATCTTATGAATCGAGAGCCCGCGAGGTGGGTCCATTTCGGCAGTAATTACGAACTTGCCCGCGTCGAGCTTCTGAGCCAGCTGTGAGCGCTCTTCGGCCGGTGCCTGTTCAATTTCAAAAGCGGTTTCTAAATCTGTAATGGTACTGACCAAAGAGGAGAGAGAAGTGGACTCAATGGCTTTGGCAATGACGGCAATGTGGGCTGGTGTGGTACCGCAGCATCCCCCAATCACGTTTGCGCCTGATCGCCAAAAGGCGAGGGCATAATCATGAAAGTAGTCGGGACCAGCCGGATACATGATTCGCCCCCCGATTTTTTCGGGAAATCCAGCATTTGGCATAACAGAGAAACGACCGTCGGGAACCGCTGTTTTCATCTGGCAAAGAATCCGCAAGAGTTGTGCCGGGCCACTTGAGCAATTGACCCCAATCACATCTGCACCCATTTCATCCAACCGCTGGGCGACTTCTTGCGGGGTGTCTCCCAGGAGGGTGCGTCGGTCATGGGTGAACGTCATTGAGGCAATCACAGGCATGTTTGGATCCACCTGGCGCGCAGCTTCGATTGACGCCCTGACCGCATAGGTGTCAACCATCGTCTCAATTAAGATCACGTCAACACCCGCATCGACTAACGCCTGGATCTGTTCTTGATAGATTTCAAAGGCCTCCTCTGGCTGAACTCGGCCGAAAGGCGCCAGCGGCACACCCAATGGGCCTACATCACCAGCGATTAAAACGTCTTTAAAAGAAGCAGAAACCACTTTTTTCGCCAGGTTGACGGCTGCTGTGTTGATCTCCGTCACGTGATCCTCAAGACCATGACGATCCAGTTTGGCGCGGTTGGCTCCAAAAGTATTGGTTTTGATCAACTGTGCACCTGCTTGAATGTATTCGCTGTGGATTTCAGCTACGATGGCAGGATTTTTCAGGTTCAGTTCGTCGAAGCAAGCGTCGATCTCTATCCCGCGTTCATGCAGCAAGGTGCCCATCGCGCCATCAGTCACAATGGGCTGATCTGATTCCAATAATCGTTTCATGAATTTATTGTCTTTTGTGTTCATAATTGCCTTTCCAAGGGTCAATCCTGTAATAGCTGCTGGATTCGGCTGGTTCCCACAGTAAAATATTTCGCTTCGGGGTGATGGACAATGATGGCTGCTGTGGACTGCTCAGGTAATAGCTGGTAGGCTGATGTGAGGCTCATGCCCAGCACTGATTCTGCCGGTATAAGCTCAAAAACTTTGACATGGTCCGCTAATTCTGGGATGGCAGGATAGCCCCAGGAATAGCGTTTGCCCCGTTCCGGATCCAGGTTCAACTCCCGTCGAATATGGGCGTGGAGATATTCTGCAGCAGCTTCTGCCATCTGAACCGCTAATCCATGCACATAGTAAGCCTCAGTATATTCACCAGCTTCTTGTAAGGCGTCAAACCTTTCTGTTGCCTGATGTCCGACGGTCACGACCTGGAAGGCGACCAAATCCATCTTACCTGATTGTGTTGATGCAAAATAATCCGCCAGGCAATAGGCATTGCCGCCCTCCTGGCGAGGAAAATTAAAGGTTTGCAGGATATCGGGGGTAGCGGTGTTGATCGTCTGCGGGTCATAGACATACAGGGAATCCCCTTCAGATTGACATGGCCAGTACCCGTAAACCCCTTGAGGACGAAGCCAACCTTCTTTTTCTGCCTCTTTACGCATACGAGCCAGACGGTTGTTGAAGGCTGCTTTCAACTTTTCCCATTCCTCTCCGTGCGCATTCTTTGCTCCCCAAGATAGTCGATAGAGCTCGTTGATTGCCAGGTGTTCACCCACCATGGCTAAAGGCATATTTTTGACCACGCGCGGACCCCAATGGGGCGGTTGTGGCAGTGAGTCGAGCGTTGTCACCTTGTGGGTTGCATGCGATGTGGCGTGGCTTTGGCTGGTTGTGAGTACTCGCCCCAGTTCATAATCTGCAGCCTTTTGCCCCCCTTCAACCAGGGCTTGTCGTTGAACAATATCCATCAAGGCATCCATGGTGGAAAGCCCCTCAAATGCGTCCTTGCAATAGAAGACGCCAGGCGCATAATACGCTCCCTGCTCTGTCAGCAGGATGCGTTTGGCAAAACGCGGATTGATTGCCGCGCCCCCAATCAAGACAGGGAAAGCCAGCGCACGCCGATCCAGCTCGTTGATGATTAAAGGCATTTGTTTACTGGTGCTCACCAACAAAGCGCTCAAACCGATGGCATCGGCTTTTTCTTCTATTGCCCGAGAAATGATCGTTTCAGCTGGGACCTGTTTGCCCAGATCCACAACGGTGTAACCGTTGTTTGAGAGGATGGTTTTGACGAGATTTTTCCCGATATCGTGCACATCTCCATAGACGGTTGCCAGGACCAGTTTGCCCTTGGTTAAACCCTCTTTCTTCTCCAGGTATTTTTCCAGGTGACCCACGGCAATTTTCATCACCTCAGCACTTTGGAGGACAAATGGCAAGATCAACTCGCCCGATCCAAATTTATCCCCCACATCCTTCATGGCAGGCAGGAGCACCTGATTGAGGATCTTCACAGCAGTATCAGATTTCGAACGCTTTTCTTCTCGGTTAAGGATCAGGTCAATGTCCGCTTCAATATCGGACTTGTGTCGGTGGAGGATGCGCCAGTGCAAGCGTTCTTCGGGTGTCATCACCGCTAACGCCACCTGCGTGCTTCCTCGATCTTCGCTGCTTTCATCGACGGTTTCAAAATAAGCGATAAGTTTTGTCAGGGCATCCGGTGATTGATTAAAGATCAAGTTCTCCGCCAGGATGCGTTCTTCAACAGGAATTTCTGCATAGGGTTTGATGTTTGCCGGGTTGACAATCGCCATATCCAAGCCCGCTGCCACCGCGTGAAAGAGCATGACGCTGTTGAGCACCGCTCGTGCTGGGCGGGATAGACCAAAGGAGACATTGCTCACGCCCAGGGAAGTGAGCACACCTGGTAAGGCACTTTTGATTCGGCGGATACCCTCCAGCGTTTGAAGTGCTGAGTCGCTTAAATCTGGATCTCCAGTCGCCAGGGTGAAAGTCAGCGCGTCAAAGACCAGGTCCTCTGGTTCCAAGCCCATCTCGTCAACAGCCAAGTTATAAATCCGCCTTGCTACGGCCAGCTTGTGATCAGCGGTTTTTGCCATGCCATCCTCATCGATGGTGAGGACGATCACGGCGGCATTGTGTTGTCTGGCAAGGGAAAAAATACGTTTGGCTTTCTCCGGTCCTGACTCAAGATGGGTTGAATTGATCAAACTCCGACCAGGATTGGCCTTGAGGGCAGCTTCGATCACGTCAGCTTCGGTCGAATCGATCACCAGTGGCACAGGGACCGCATTGGCTAATTTTTTGACAAGCTGACTCATCAAGGCAACCTCATCCGAGCGTTCTGTTAAAGCCACGCAGACATCCAGCCCATGGGCACCACTTTCCACCTGACTTCGTCCCATCTCCATGATCGCATCATAATCCTCATCCATGATTAACTGCTTGAAATGCTTTGACCCCTGTGTGTTCAACCTTTCACCGATGAGAAAAGGCGCCGGGGTTTGCTGCATGGCAACAGCCTGGACAGGCGAGGCCAACATGGGGATTTGAGGGGGTTTTGGTGGTTTGGGCTGAGCACGATTTAACCTTTGGTCGATGAGTTGAATGTGTTCTTCAGTCGTTCCGCAACAGCCTCCGATCACGCGTACGCCGAAGTGATTCACAAATTCAAGTAATAAGTCTGCGAAAGGTTGGGGTTTCATCGGGTAAACCGCTTCGCCATCCACATTGAGGGGTAGGCCAGCGTTGGGGATGCAAGAGACCGGCAGGCTGGAGGTTTCCGTCAGGTAACGGATCGGTTCGCGCATATAATCCGGTCCAGTGGAGCAATTCAAACCGATCACATCAATTCCCATCCCCTCTAGGATTGCCCTGGCAGCGGCAATGTCCGTGCCTAACAGCATGCGTCCTGTTGTGTCCAGCGTCACTTGCGCCTGAATAGGCAGTACCTGACTGGTTTGATCAAAGGCTGCGCGAATCCCAAAGATAGCGGCTTTGACCTCCAGGATGTCCTGTGAGGTCTCAATCAACAAAAGGTCCACACCACCCTCGATCAATCCCACGGCTTGATCTCGGAAAACATCTACCAGGTCATCAAAGCGGATGTCGGACATTTCTGGATCTTCGGTGGAGATCAACTTGCTACTCGGTCCCATCGACCCTGCCACAAAGCGAGGTTTTTCAGTTGTGCTATAAGTGACAGCAAGCCCTCTAGCCAGGGCGGCCGCAGCCCGGTTGATCTCCTGGACATGGTCACGCAGTCCAAATTCAGCCAGTGTCAAGCGGTTGGCGCGGAAGGTATCGGTTTCGATGACATCTGCCCCGGCTTCTAAAAAGGTGCGGTGAACAGTTTCAACAGCCTGGGGCTTGCTGATGACCAGGAAATCATAGCAACCTGCCGTTTGATCCCCACCAAAATCAGCTAGAACTAGTTTTTGGCGATCCAGGTTGGTGCCCATGGCGCCATCAAAGAGCAAGACACGGTCTTCCAGGGCGTCTAGGTAACGACGGTTCGTGAATTTTCTTGAATCTGCAGCCATGCCATTCCCTTCTGCATTTACCGGTTGGCAAATATTTCGTTAAAATAAGCGCCTCTCGGTGGTTGAGAGGCGTTGGAACCTTTTTGGTAACATCACCTCATCTTCCAGATCTCCCCAGGTATGGGGTCTGTC
>CAZWDG010000119.1:0-5595 GCA_964633075.1 uncultured Candidatus Brevefilum sp. | reverse complement strand
ATATTTAAGAATCCACTGGTCGATTCGAATATATTAGGGGTGACTTCTGGGGCAGGTTTTGGGGCAGCGATTGCCTTGTTGTTAATGGGTAGTACCTGGCAGGTCCAGCTATCAGCGTTTATTTTTGGGCTGATAGCCGTCGCTCTGGCGTTTTTTGGCAGTCGTTTGTATAAAACAACCCCGCTTCTGGTATTAACCTTGATGGGTATCCTTGTGGGCTCGCTTTTTAGCTCGTTAACATCCTTATTGAAATATATTGCCGACCCTTTGGACACACTGCCAGCTATCACATTCTGGTTATTGGGAAGCTTGACAAGCCTCACCTGGGGTCGGCTTCTGTTTCTAACGATTATCACAGTCGTTGGTTTGATTTTGCTTTTTTTGCTAAGATGGCGGCTTAATATCCTATCCTTAGGGGATGACGAAGCAATAGCACTGGGTGTCGATCCAGTCCAGATGAAGCTTATCATCATATTTTTAACCACTATGATGACAGCATCTGCTGTCTCAGTCAGCGGCGTGATCGGTTGGGTAGGCTTGGTAATTCCTCATGCAGGACGTTTGCTTGTTGGGCCTGATCACAAAACCTTATTGCCTGTCTCAATTTGCCTTGGTGCCTCATTCTTAATTTTCATCGACTGCATTGCTCGTACACTCTTACCAGGAGAGATCCCATTGGGAGTTTTGACAGGCTTAATTGGCGTACCCTTGCTGATTGTCCTTTTAAGACGAAATAAAACCGGATGGTAGGCATGCAACTTGAAGCACAACATCTCAGTTATGCCTATGAACCAGGACAAACGGTTTTGCATAATGTCTCATTGGGATTGAAACCAGGTGAAATCCTTTACATCCTGGGTCCCAATGGCTGCGGGAAAACAACACTGCTTGCTTGCCTATCAGGGCTGATACACCCCGATATCGGCAAGATCACGTTAAATGGAAAATGCCTTGACGACTATCCGTCAGCAGAACGTGCCAAGTTAATGGGTATGATTCCACAAATGCACACGCCTGTGTTTGCCTACACAGTAATGGACATGGTGATGATGGGACGGGCTCCTCATTTGGGATGGTTGGGATCGCCCTCAAAGGAGGATAAAGTTATTGTTGAGGAAGCACTCGAGATGGTCGGGATGCTTGAACTTCGGAATCGTCCTTATACAGAGATCAGTGGTGGGGAGCGTCAACTCACGCTCATTGCCCGGGGACTGACTCAAAGTGCTAAAATTTTATTGATGGATGAACCTACGACGCATTTGGATTTAAGCAACCAACATCGAATTCTTGAGATTGTTCAACAACTGAGCAGGCAAGGACTTTCTTTTATCATTTCTTCACACGCGCCGAATGACGCATTAAGTTATGCCGACGATGTCCTTTTGTTGAGTGGGGGATGGGTTATGGAATACGGTTCACCAGGGAAAACTCTGACAGAATCTTTGCTTTCAGCGGTGTATGGTATCCACACGGAAGTCATTTATAGCGCTCAGAATGGGTTGTCTATCCCAAGAGCGGTTGTTCCACGTCGACCTATTTCAGTCATCCCCTCATCGCTCAGCGAGCCAGAGAGCCTTTTAAAATCAATTTTTGGTCAAAGTATCGATGAACCACAATTAATCATTGTCACCGGGCTCAGAGGGGCTGGAAAGACCTCTTGGTGCATAAAATTGGCCAGCGAGGCAAAAGATCACGGTTTAAATGTGCAAGGGCTCCTTTCACCAGGTATTTTCAAAGATCATCAAAAGATTGGAATTGCCGTCAGGAATTTAGTGACAGGCGAAGAACACCAACTCGCAAAACTCCGAGACGACCGATTTGCTGAATTAGCTACCCCTCGATGGACATTTGATCTTGATATTATGTTCTGGGCAAATCAGGTCCTTGAAAAGGTTTCTGGAAGCGACCTGTTAATTATCGACGAACTTGGTCCGTTGGAATTTCTCCAAGGGGAGGGTTTAACTTCAGGCTTAGCATTGATTGATTCTGGTGAATTTCGTGTCGCCTGTGTTGTGGTCCGCTCGTCGTTATTGCCCAAAGCAATCCAACGCTGGCCTAATGCGTTGGTGGTAAGTGGATGGATTAACAACGAAGGTGAATCTTCGTGAATATTCCCTGATAGATGAATTGTTTCTCTCGAAAATCTAATAGATCAACGAAGGTCAAGACCACCTGTTTATCAGGTGGTCTTGACAATCAGGTTATTTTTCAATATGGGAGACTCTTCCTGTTTCTTTGTGCTGGATGATATACCGATGGGTTCCATCCGGTAATACTTCCTCTTTGATCAAGATGTGATCCTGATCATAGTCCTTGGTCGTCTTTACCTTTGTATAATGCCCGCCACGCCACTCGTCAATTTCAACTGGTTCCCATTTGCCAGAGTCTGCAGATTTGTATATGGCGTCCATAATGGCATTAACAATATAACCATCATAGAATGTTTCAGCCGGTTCCGTATTAGCATCCATGCTATCAAACATGTCATTGAACATCTCGATATATCCGAGAGCATCCTCTTCATTGCCAACCGGGAAGAGCCAGCCTTGTTCTGCTTCTGATTTTTCTGAAACATACCCACCCGTTGAACCGGTGGTAAATATTTCAATCCCAGTTCTCAGCCAGTTGTTGATCCAAATGGTACCTTCTGTCCCGGAGACCTCATCTCGCAAATCCATGCCGCCACGGAAATTCCATCCAGCCTCAATTTGACCGATGGCTCCATTTTCAAAACGAATCAAGCCAATAGCGAAATCCTCCGCTGCGATGGGGTGAACAAGGGTATCTATATGACCAATCACCTCAACCGGGCGGATGTCTTTCCCTATAAAATGTCGGCAGACTTCAATACAATGGCATCCCATGTCTACTAAGGCACCCCCACCAGCCAGTTCTTTGTCAAAGAACCATGAAGCATGAGGTCCAGGGTGGGCTTCACGGGCACGTGCCCACATGATGCGACCGAGTGCGCCACTTTCGACATAACTCATAGCTTTTAGCGATTTTGGTGTATAAACCAGATCTTCAAGATACCCATGAAAAACGCCAGCCTTTTCCACAGCATCAAGAATTTCCTTGGCTTCTGCACCAGTAATTGCGAGGGGTTTGGTACATAAAACGGCTTTTCCTGCTTTTGCAGCTTTGATGATGGCTTCTTTGTGTTGGAAATTTGGAAGTGCCACAACGACAATGTCTGTTTCAGGATCATTGATGGCTTCATCCATATCATCTGTAAACTTAGGGACATTGAATGTTTTGGCAAATTCCTCAGCAGTCTCAAGAGTTCGATTAAAAACAATTGAGACAACGTCTTTTGACCTGCTCCGCTGGATGGTTTTTGTATAGAACCTACCAATGAATCCAGCTCCCAGCATACTAATTTTGTGCATCTTTGCTCCTTTCAATTCATAAAATCGGGTAATTATTCAATTTGGAAGACTCTTCCTGTTTTTTTATGCTGAATGATAAACCTGTGGGTTCCATCCGGCAATACTTCTTCTTTAATCAGGATGTGATCCTGATCATAATCCTTGGTCGTCTTTACTTTTGGATAATGCTCACCACGCCACTCGTCAATTTCCACTGGTTCCCACTTGCCAGAGTTTGCAGATTTATATATGGCGTCCATAATGACATTAACAACATAGCCATCATAAAATGTTTCAAGCGGATCACTGTTTGCATCCATGCTGTCAAGCATGTCATTGAACATCTCAATGTATCCGAGGGAATCTTCTTCATTACCCACCGGGAAAAGCCAGCCTTGTTCTGCTTCTGATTTTTCTGAAACATACCCACCTGTTGACCCGGTGGTAAATATTTCAATCCCAGTTCGCAGCCAATTGTTGATCCAAATGGTGCCTTCTGTCCCTGAGACCTCGTCTCGTAAATCCATGCCGCCACGGAAATTCCATCCAGCCTCAATTTGACCAATGGCTCCATTTTCAAAACGAATCAAGCCAATAGCAAAATCCTCTGCTGCAATGGGGTGAACAAGGGTATCTAAGTGACCAATTACCTCAACGGGACGGACATCTTTACCGATAAAATTACGGCAAATTTCAATACAATGGCATCCCATGTCGATTAAGGCACCCCCACCTGCCAGTTCTTTATCGAAAAACCAGGCTGCATGAGGACCGGGATGAGCTTCACGGGCACGTGCCCACATGATGCGGCCTAAAGAACCATTTTCGATATAATTCATCGCCTTCAAGGCTTTGGGTGTATAGACTAAATTCTCAAGGTAACCATGAAAGATCCCAGCCTTTTCCACAGCAGTGAGAATCTCTTTTGCTTCCTTACCAGTGTTTGCAAGTGGTTTAGTACATAATACTGCTTTTCCTGCTTCTGCAGCTTTGATAATGGCTTCTTTATGTTGAAAATTTGGAAGAGCCACGACAACAATGCTTATTTCAGGGTCGTTAATGGCTTCATCCATATCACCGGTCCACTTAGCTATATTGAAGGTTTCAGCAAATTCCTTGGCTCTCTCAGGCGTCCGATTATAAACATTTGCGACAATATCTTTTGAGCGGCTCCTTTGGATGGTTTGTGTGTAAAATTTTCCAATAAATCCAGCACCTAACATACTAATTTTGTGCATTTATTACCCTTTCAATATGGAAAATGAACCGGGCTTTTATCAAATGATATTATCTTATTAATTATTAAGATTTTTCTGTCATCAGACAAGAAGTTGTCTCAAGAAGTTTTGTTCTTTGTTGAAATCGTCGATAAGTAAGCTGTTATTACACACTGATTTCTTTGAGGTTATCGTAATATAAATCCAGCTATATTGATCATCAAAAGCGAATTTTTTCTTTTTGAGGTCAAACAGCTTACTTTTCACCGATTTGACAATTAAAAAAAACGATTGATCATTATTGCCGTAATGCCTTCTGGCGTCCGTAAAGGGATATTACAGCGAGTAAAAGTACACCTAACACGATTTGGCGTGAACGCTCTTCGACTTGCGAGGAGGTGAGAATGGAATCCAGCACTGTCAATACAAAGGCGCCACTCATCGTGCCCCAATATGAACCCTCTCCACCAGCTAAAACCGTTCCACCCAGAACAACAGCCGCAATACTCGGGAACAGGTATTGATCTCCAATAATGAAATACACCGTTTGAATATAACCCAGAACAATAAACCCACCAAAAGCGGTAAAAATCCCGCAAAGGACATAAGCTAAAATTGCAGTCCTGGTTACATGCACACCTGAAAGATGGGCTGCCTCGCGGTTGACACCTATAGCAAATAAATGTTTTCCGAATTGAGTTTTATTCAGAATGAACCATACCAGTATACTGATTAAGACCCATGCGACAACAGCCCCTGTAAATCCCAAACTAAAATTACCAATTTTAAATGGCATTGAAACAAACCTGTTAAGCGTTGGTCCTGCGCCACCTTGCACAGCACCGCGATAGATAGCCAAAATTGATCCCATCGTCACACCTGAAACACTCAAAGTCATGACCACTGGGTGAATTTTTAGTATTGCCACACCAACACCATTAATTAATTCAATCAATCCCCCGATGCTAAAGAAACAATCAAAGCCAAGGGCACCCTTGCATCCGATTTAT
>CAZWDG010000118.1:0-5640 GCA_964633075.1 uncultured Candidatus Brevefilum sp. | reverse complement strand
AAATAAAGAAGATCACTCCGATTAATTATTCAACTGAATTTTGATCCAAATCTGATCCCGCAGACGTTTTTTTCTTTGTGGATTTCCGTCTTGTTATTCGGTCCTGCAATTTTCGATCGCTCAATGCTACGGGTAAAACTTCATCCATGTGTTTAACGGTGATCAACTCCATTTCCTTCAAAACACTCTTGGGAATATCTTCGAGATCCTTTTCGTTTTTCTCGGGAAAAATCACTTTTTTCAGACCCGCGCGATGGGATGCTAAAACTTTCTCCTTGACGCCGCCCACCGGAAGAACTCGACCTCGAAGGGTGATCTCCCCTGTCATTCCCACCAGGTGATAACTTGGCCGGTTGGTGAAAGCGGATATCATGGCTGTCGTTATCGTAACGCCAGCGCTGGGGCCATCCTTAGGTATCGCCCCCTCGGGAACATGCAAATGGACATCAACATTTTCGAACAGTTCCGGATCAATATCCAATAAGGCTGCGCGAGATTTGATATAAGAGAGTGCTGCCTGTGCGGATTCCTGCATCACCTCACCAATTTGACCCGTCATCTGTAAATTACCTTTACCCTCCAGGATCAACACTTCAACAGGCATGATCTCTCCCCCGTTTTCCGTCCAGGCTAATGCTGTAGCCACACCAACCTCATCTTCGCCCTCGGCTTCTGTTTCAAAGAACTGCTGAGGACCCAGAAAGTTACGAATCATCTGAGGTGTGATTCGTTTGGGATAATCCTTGTGTTCCATCTTAAGGCGAGCGATTTTTCGTAAAACATGCCCAATCTCCCGCTCAAAATTGCGCACACCGGCTTCATAGGTGTATTCACGAATAATTTTCATCAATGCTTGAGTCTGAAAGTGAATCCCTTCATCTTGCAGCCCTGTCTCCTCAAATTGACGCGGGATCAAGAACCTTTGGGCAATTTCTAATTTTTCTTCCTCAATATAACCGGAAAATTCAATGACTTCCATTCTATCCAACAGCGCGGGTGGGATCGTACCGAGTGTATTTGCAGTGGTGATAAAAATCACATGGGATAAATCGTAATCGACTTCTAAATAATGGTCTGAAAAAGCGTTATTTTGTTCAGGGTCCAACACTTCCAGAAGTGCAGAAGATGGATCGCCGCGAAAATCTGCGCCCAGCTTATCGATTTCATCCAGCATAAATAAGGGGTTTATTGTCCCAGCCCGTCGCATTGTTTGAATGATCCGCCCAGGCATTGCACCGATATAGGTTCGGCGGTGTCCTCGAATTTCAGCTTCATCACGCACCCCACCCAGGGATAAACGTACAAATTTTCGACCCAGCGCATTTGATATAGATTTGCCTAAAGATGTTTTACCTGTTCCAGGAGGGCCAACAAAGCACAGGATGGGTTGGCGCAGCTTTTTCGGATTGAGGCTGCGAATGGCAATATATTCAATAATCCGATCTTTTGCCTTTTGAAGTCCAAAGTGATCCTGCTCCAATATTTTTTTTGCGTGGATTAAGTCCAAATCATCCTCACTGGTTTCAGACCAGGGCAATTCTAAAAGCCAATCCAGATAGGTTCGAATAACCCCAACTTCCGGAGTCATCGGCGGCATTTGCTGCAAGCGCTGTAACTCACGGTCTGCCTGCGCTTTAACTGCCTCTGGTAAACCGCGCTCATCAAGCTTCTGGCTTAATTCGACGATTTCCTGCATCCAGAGATCACTTTCACCAAGCTCGGTTTGAATGGCTTTCATTTGTTCACGCAAATAGTATTCACGATGCGAACGGTCGACTTCTGTTTGGACCTGCGCCTGAATTTCCCCTTCCAATTCCAGTACATCCAACTCTTCGGCTAAAATCTGGTTGAGCCTTTTCAATCGGTCTGCGGGGTGTGTCAAAAGCATCAAATCTTTTCGAGTCTCATTCGGCAGCGATAAGGAAGTCGCGATCATATCAGCCAACCAACTGGGATCGTTGATGTTCATCGAAAACAGGTGAGCTTCCTCAGGTAAACTCTCATTTAATTCGACACAACTTTCAAATAAGTTGCGAGAGGTTCGCATCAATGCCGTCAACTGACGCGTTACCCGGAAATTTTCCTCAATGGGTCGTGCTTCAACAACCAGATAGGGTTCTGTCTCAAGGATATTCACAATTTCAACTCGCTGACGTCCCTGGACAAGCGCCGAGTGTTTCCCACCCTGGACTGAAAGCATTCGACCTACCGCAAGTTCCATTCCCACTGGTAAAAATTCATTAAGAGACTCACCCGCGCCATTTGACTCTGATAAGAATAGGGCGATCACAGTCATGTTCTGGTTTTGCCCAGCTTCCACAGCTCTAGAACTGGTCTCATTGCTGAGAAAGATCGGTGAAATCATTTTCGGGAACACCACAACATCTTTCAGAATAAAGGCAGGACTGACAAACAGGTTATTTTCATCGACTTCCCTGTTTGCTATCCGGTAAAGTTCTTCTGTCCTCTGGTGAATATTCCCGATCAGGTCGTTATCATCGTCTGAGGGGGGAAACCACTGTTCATCATTCATAATGACTCCAAAAAAACTTTTGAATCGGTTGCCTTGTGAATCGGCGAAAGGGTTCAATTTCTGGACGGATCACAATTCAATCCGGCTAAAACTTCTTTGGCAGCAGCTGCAACAAAGACACTCCCAGCAACGAGCACGACGATTTCTTCTCCAGCCTCAGCAACTGCTCGGGTCAAGGCATCTTCAATCGGTGTGATCGCTATTGCTGGACATCCAAAGCGATGTGCCAATGTCACTAAGTCTTCTGCTTTGATTGCGCGTGGGTGAATAGATTGTGTGGCAATCATACGATGGACTCTCGGTAAAAGCTCCTGATACATTCCCTCGATATCCTTGTCTTCTGAGGCACCAAACACTAAGAGAATGGGAGAACCGGGGAAATAATCATCCATTGCCTGGCGCAATCGCAAGGCGGAATATCGATTATGCGCCGAATCAACCACTACAAGTGGGTGTCGCCGGATGATTTCCATCCGCCCCGGCCAATCGACGCTTGCAAAACCTTTTCGGTATGCTTCTTGTGAGATTGTAATGCCAAATTTTTCCGCAGTCTTCAGTGCGGTATAAGCAGTGGCGGCATTTTCAACCTGATGAAATCCTAACAAAGGGATGTGCAAGCGCAGTGGGCTCCAGATATGACGTCCACCAGACTCAATGAACTCATCTACCATTGGTTGCTCATCCGGTGTCCAAACGAGAAAGTTTTGTCCATCAAGATTATGGGAATCAGCAGCAAAAAGATAATCCCTGCCTACCTGGATCAGGGGGGCATTTCGTTCTTTTGCTATCTCTTCCAATTTCCGCCGAGCCTCTTCTTTTTGCGGGGCAACCACCACTGGCGTACCTGGTTTGATAATACCGCCCTTCTCTCCCGCTATTTCACTCAAAGTATTTCCGAGAATCTGAACGTGATCATAGGAGATGGAGGTGATCACCGAGACAATGGGTTTAACAATATTGGTTGCATCTAATCGTCCACCCAAACCAACCTCAAAAACAGCGCTATCCACTTTCTTTTGAGAAAAATAGAGAAAAGCCAAGGCGGTCGTCAATTCAAATGTCGTAATTTCAGGTACCTTTTGAGTTATAGGTTTGATTATCTCCACCAAATCCGCTAGATCGTCTTTAGAAATTTCATTTCCATTAATCCGAATTCTTTCAGTAAATTCGACCATATGAGGCGATGTATATAATCCGACTTTATACCCATGTTCAGAGAGTACACTGGCACAAAATGAAGAAACAGAGCCTTTGCCTTTTGTTCCAGCAACATGAATGATCTTATAGTCTTTATGAGGATCCCCCAAATGATGCATAAACTCTCGCATGCGATCAAGGTTGAATTTCTCAGCTGCATTTCGAAAATTACGTTTTAGACTGTAATCAATAAAACTATAGAGAAAATCCAATGATTCCTGGTATCTTTTTTCGATGGCATCCATCGCCAAAGTTTCCTTTTTAGGTATTCGTGATCCTTTTAATAGCTTTTTGTCATCATTCCATGGCATGATTATTTTATAAATGAATCAATGTTACATTTTCCAAATGATCAGTTCTAATTATATCCCAGCCGTTAAGAAGAAATGGAAAATGATCAATATTCTTGGTAAATAATCAATCGTCAACATGAATACTATCTTATAATAACAAGCTCTCTGCTTAAACAGCAGAGAGCCTTTGACTTAATCTGAATTAATCATTTAAATTTGCATAGCCTGTCGCGCAGCTTGAATATTATTTTTAATTTGCTGGATATGCTCGTCAATATGAATGGTCTTACCTAATAATTCTCTGCCCAGACGCCAATAACTGGCTTTTTGATGTGTGAATTCTAATTCTAAAAAGGCAATTGAGGCCACGGTTTCCTTATAATCACGCCGTAATTCAGCCATAAGGCTTTCTACAGTGGGATAATTGGTAAGGGTAGCACGAATACGAAAAAGCCGGTCTCCAGGCCACTCGTCATAAAACCGCTCCTGACCGGAAACCAGGTCATTGATCCAGCTGTGAATATCCCGCTCACTGTGGATCAAATGAACCAGCACCTCCTTGACGGACCACTCTTCAGGACCTGGTGAAAAGGAAGCTTCTTCTTCAGTGATCCCATCCAGTAAATTTTCAATCCTTTCAATAGCCCTTAAGCTGTCGATTTCAACTTGCTTTGCCAATCCTTCTGGCGTCTCAGGAATCATTTGAAACATTTGGGGCATAGTATCAACTGGGAGTGTCAATTTATCTGGTCCACGAAATACGTCCACCTCGACGATATCTCCCGGTTCGAATTTATTAATGACCAATCCAAGGGACATCAATTTATCAATTTTCCGATGATTAATAGCCACAATCACATCGTTAGCTTTGATACCTGCTTTCTCAGCACCATACCCCACAACAACATCCCTCACAAGAATCCCATAATCTACCGGAATTCTCAAAGCCTGCTTGGCAGCTTCATTGAGATCCGTGACATCCTCAGGATAAATCCCGAGCAGTGGGCGATTAACCACCCTCAGGTCACGCCCCTCTTCGAGGATGGATTTTAAATTATCCAGACCGAACTTCCATCCCCTGGCAATTTCCTCACAAGCTTGATCCCAATCCGACGTTTCACCAATACCAGTATGTTGTAACTCAACCAGATAGTCCGCATCTATCCCTTGAGGTATGATCGAAACATCGACATGCGTCCATCCAGGCTCATTTTTCCCAATCCAGGTAAAAGAAATTTTCTCATCTGGGATGAGTTTGACAAAATGGCCACTGGCAAAATAGCCGTGATTCCAGGCGAGATAAATTCTTCCACCCTCTTCTGGATTGGTTGTGCTCACATCACACAACCATTCACGCAAGGATGTGGCTGAAGTAAAGGCACGAAAAATCTGACTCACAGGCGCATGGATTGTTCTCTTGTAAGTAAATTGACCTTCGGTCATTTTTGCTCCTTAATCGAAATAGTTCCTTAATCATTATAATCCAGTATGATAAGATGCAAAAATTAATGTCCTATTGCTTTTCATCAAAGCATATATTCTGGATTATTTATGAAATCACGCTAACTTATACTCCTTGAACCATCCTATAATGATACAATTACGGTAGTATGTAGC
>CAZWDG010000117.1:0-5672 GCA_964633075.1 uncultured Candidatus Brevefilum sp. | reverse complement strand
ACTTTAAATATTCTGAATATGATGTTAAATAGATAGTAGCATATTCCATTTTAAGCGTCAAGCTCATCAAAGCAACCGTCAAGCATTGATTTGGATAATATCTATTTTAACATGGTTAGCGATAACGATTATTCTGAAAATCAGATTGACTGGCGAACCAAGAAAGACCTGCTATTTGGCTAATTTTTAATCCGAACTGGTCTTGTGGCTGCATGGAATATGGGATTTTACACCTGTTTGGAATCATCATCTTCTAACCGGGGCAGAGTATCTACAAAAGCAGGCAAACTGCTTTTGAAACAGGTAGGATGAAATAGAAAAAAGACAGTGCTTTTTTGTTGGAAATTTGTTAAAAATTCCAATTTTTCGATATCTGTTAACAGTTGTCTAATAAATCAGGAATATGATACTGAGGTATGAAAGGAAGGCAAAAATGAATACGCGGAAAATCTATTTATGGCTCGTTGTGAGCGTGGTAATTTTAGCAACGTTGGCCTGCTCACTATCAAATTTTAATTACCGACTTCCATTACAAGATGTCAAAGAACAAGGAGAAGAGCAAGCGCCTCAAATTGTAATGGATAAAACTGAGAGCAACAACGCACCAGGGGAAGTGACTTACATTGTTCCAGATGAGGTCTTGTTGCAGGACACCCTGGTTGACCTCTATGAAAACGTGAGTCCGGGTGTGGTTTCAATTCAGATTTTTTCCCAATTTGGTTCCGGACAGGGGTCGGGATTTGTAATCGATAAAGAAGGGTATATTGTCACCAATTATCATGTGGTGGACGGCGCAGAAGAAGTGGAAGTACATTTTCAGAGCGGATTAAAAGTGTATGGTCAGGTGATTGGGGAAGATCTTGATTCAGACATAGCTATGGTCAAGGTAGATGTTGACCCTGATGAACTTGTCCCATTGGCATTGGGTGATTCCAGCCAGGTGCGGGTTGGACAGACTGTGGTTGCCATTGGCAATCCCTATGGTTTGAACGGCACAATGACCACGGGGATCGTCTCAGCCCGTGGCCGAACGCTCGAATCAATTCGCCAGACAGGCACAGGCGCCTATTTCTCAGCTGGTGATTTAATCCAGACGGATGCGACGATCAACCCTGGTAACTCTGGCGGTCCCCTGTTAAATTTGAATGGAGAGGTGATTGGGATCAATCGAGCGATTCAGACCTCTGGCATGACAATCACCGGAGGTGCTGTGAATACGGGTATTGGTTTTGCGGTTTCATCCAATATCCTGAAACAAGTTTTACCCTCTCTTAAAAATGGAGAGACTTACAATTATCCCTATCTGGGTTTAACTGCCTTATCCACATTGTCACTCTCTCAAGCCGAAAATCTGGGACTCTCACAAGCTACGGGTGCCTACGTCGTCGAAATTATCACCGATGGGCCATCAGATAAAGCAGGTATTCGAGCTGGGGATCAACAGACACAGGTGCCAGGATTGTTTGCGGGTGGAGACTTGATCATTGGTGTTGATGGGCAGGAGGTCCTGGAATTTAGCGAATTATTAAGCTATATGATGCTCAATAAGAAACCCGGTGATGAGATCGTCTTTACTCTACTTCGAAATGGTGAGGAGATGACGGTCACCGTGACTCTGGGCGAGCGTCCAGACAATCGCCAGTAATCCATTGAGCCACCGCAGTTCATTTATGCGGTGGCTTTATTTTTTAACATCGTCCTAATTTTTGAAATATTTGATGGGATGGGTTAGAATTAATAAAGCGTATGACTTGCGTGATCAAACGCTCACCAAAAAATTCACAATTAAAAATGGAGGCTACCAATGTTTTCCGAAAAAGACCTGCAGACACTTTTGGATTATTCTGCGGAGGGTTAGGTGTTAAACGTATATTTAAACACTGACCCGACCCAAACAAATTCTGAGGCTGTAAAGCTCTGGCTTAAAAACGAGCTAAAAAACATTACTAAACCAGAAGACGTTCAAGCCGTTGAGGAGTATATCAATTTGGAATATGATTGGTCAGCCAAGGGACTAGCAGTATTTTCAAACCAGAAGGCTGATTTTTTTAGAACCTACCAATTTGGACTATCCCTGCCCAACAAAGTTTATCTGAGTAAACGACCAAGAGTGAGACCCTTGGTGCACTTATTAGATACCTTTACTGGTTGGAGCGTTGTCCTGGTGGATAAGCAACAAGCACGGTTATTTTCATTCCATTTAGGTGAACTCGCTGAAATGGATTCGGTTGAAGGGGATGATGTTAAGCAACTTAAACGCGGCGGGGGGGATGCCATGCCCGGTCGCATGGCTGGTGGGGATATCAGTGGGAGAATAGAGAATGTTATTGATCGTAACATTAAGGAAGTGATTGATTCTGCAATAACATTTTTCAACCAGCATCGTATTCGTCGGATTATGATCGCTGGTACAGATGATAATATTGCACGCTTCAAAGAAGAATTACCCAAAGCTTGGCAATCGCTGGTCGTGGGTGATTTTCCAATGAGCATGAACGCAAGCCAGAACGAGGTGCTGGAACAGGCGAGGGAACGAGCCCTGGCAGCTCAGAACATGATCAGTGCATCCCTGGTTGAACAAGCTGTTACCCTGGCTGCAAAGGGAAGCAGCGGGGTTATTGGCTTGATTGATACACTCAACGCGATTCACGAAGGGCGAGTCAGGACCTTACTGGTATCGCAGGATTTTGAGAAGGAAGGATATCGCTGTTCAGGCTGTGGTTATCTCACCACGCAGGAGCTTGAGAAGTGCCCGTTCTGTGGCGGGCGTTTTGAACGAATTGATGCCGCGGTAGAGATGGCTGTGCGCGAAGCTTTGAAGAAGAACGCAGAAGTCAAGATCATCGAGGAAAATGAACAGCTGGAAGAGGTTGGCCAAATAGCAGCCATCTTGAGATATTAAGATAATCCTGATCTGAGACAGCGATCCCGGGGACAAGTAATCCCCGGGATTTTTATTTTTCCTGACGTTTCTTGCTTCCTATACTCGATACTGCTCAAAACGATCCAATTAGTCCAGCCAGGAAAAAGCATAAGGGGACATGGAAACGACTCCACCAGGCCAGTTCGTGATGATCAGCACTCGGATCCTGATGGTATTGTGGCGAAACCCAGACATCACGGGGCAGACCCAGGGATCAAAAGGTCCGGGCACTGTTTTAGGCTTATTTTAATCTTTCAGGAAGCCTTTTCTAATCGGTCTCAAATTCCAGTACGGCTTCGAGTGGGATGGGGGGATAAATCTGTTGTGGGACGGGCGGCATTGGATTGTAGACCCAATCCACTTTTAGAACACCGCAACGATGCGGCCCGAGCCAACGCAAGCCCTGGTAGATCCCGCGCGTCAGCACATCGGTCATATCCAGGGATAAACCAAATAAAGCCATTGGGCTGCCTTTGGGAATCGCTTTAAGTTCCCGAGTGAAAGCACCGGTGCCGAAGACCAGATATTGGTCACCTGCCGATTGGGATTGGATGACGGGGATAATAGCCGGAAAACCGTCTTCCCTGACATAAGAAAGGAATTTGAGGTTATCCAATTTGTTGAAGAGCGCTTTTGTCCAGGGGTTGAGGACATCCGCTTGCTTTTTGAGGAGGAAATATTTCGCGATGATGGTCTTAATTGCGGCAAGGATGATCGCAGGCATCGGTAAGGGTTGTTTGCCAGTGTGCGCGACCAGGTCCATGTAGTAGACGGTGTGAATGCCGAAGTAGGCATTATAGCGAAACATGGGCACCTGGTTATACCAATCAAAATCCACCCCGGATTTTTCCGTGTGTGTAAAACGACCTGTACCCCGCCAGAGATCTTTATCCAGTGTCATGATCAGCCAGCCGATGTTTGGGTTCTGTTGAACATTTTCAAAACTCATCCCCTCAGTGAATTGTCCCCAGGTCATCCTTTTTTGATCTGCAGCTTTAAGGGTTGAAAGCATGGTAAGGTGGGGTAAGCCTTCGGGAGTGATCGTGGCTAACAAACCGATCTTCATCATTGGCTGAAAGGCTTCCATTTCTTCAGCGGAGAAAGTGTTGTATGGGGTGTCTGGTTGGGTCATGATTTCCTTCCTGGTAATCGATTAAGGGGATTCATGGGATCGATTCGGTTTTTGCTGCCCCAGTGACAAAAATTTTGGTCATATCAAAGGGTCCTGACTGGGCATGGGCGAGGCAGGTATTCAGCGCGTTTTGAGTCATCAAGGGAGTAGACTCAAATTGCCAGGGCATGTCAAGGCGGCGGTATTTATCACGGCAAAGGTTATTGAAAGCGCATAACTCCCAGCGGTCAACCAGCCCTGCGATGCCATCGTGAAGATAACGGCTGATCGCTTGCAGGTTTGATTTCGTGGTGGTGATGTCCGGGATGAGGGGGGTGCGGATCCACAACCGGGTTTCGGGGTAATGGATCCGGATAAGATCCGCCAAGGCTGAAAGATTATCCAGGATGCGCTGATTGTCCTGACCTGTAGCTAGGCGGTGTTGTGCTGGATCCATGAGTTTGATGTCATAAAGAATCAGGTCTGTGTTCGGCAAGATGTGTTGGAGCGCCTCAAAGGGACAGGCACCACATGTATCCAGGGCAGTGTGGATACCGTGGGAGTGCAACTGAGCAAATAAGTTGGCGACAAAAGCGGCTTGTAGGGTTGGCTCACCCCCTGAGGCAGTGACGCCGCCACAGCTGGTTTGAAAATAAGCCCGGTCTTTAAGCAATTCTTGGGTCAGGTCTGCAAGGGAGATCCGCTCGCCGAGGCGTTCCATTGCATTCGCAGGGCAGGCAACGGCGCAGTCCCCGCATCCCTGGCAGCGATCTCGGTCAATCAGGATCCGACCGTCAGGGGAGCGGGAGAGCGCCCCGTTGGTACAGGTGTTAAGGCAAATGTCGCAGTTGATACAGCGATTTTCAATCCAGTGCACCTGGGGATAGGGGGCGAGCGATTCAGGGTTGTGACACCACCAGCAGCGTAAGGGACAGCCCTTGAAGAAGATGGTCGTGCGGATGCCCGGGCCATCCTCGGTGGACAGGCGCTGCAGGTGGAGGATCAAGGCGGTATTGGGGTCAGGCATGCGTGATGGCCTCGACAGGTTTATTTTCAGAGCGATCCTTCACCCAATTTGTGGGGTTGTTGTCTATATACAACCGTAAGTTCTCCAGGTCCTGTTCTGTGCGAATGATGTGGTCGTAGAACCGCGCCTGCCAGGAAAAATGTGGATCGAGTCCTGCTCGAATTTGCTTTGTAATCGCGCCTTTAAGATGATTGACGATTGAACCTAGGCAATTGGGTTTCCAATGATTGATTGTTTCCGTAGAGACGCCCCGGCGGGGCGTCTCTACGTTATCCTCATTATGTAAATAAATAATCATATGGATATGATTTGGCATAATGACCCATTTATCTATAGTTACATTTGATCTTATTACCTTGGTTTTTCTGATTTGATCATTAACAATTTCACCTAATTGATTAAGATGCATTTGATCACTGATAACCTCGCCAAAATAACACTTATGGCTGTGGGTGCATAGCGTCACAAAATACAAGCCAGTATTGGTGTAATCCCAGTCCGGCAATCTACTAGACTCAATACGGTATTGATTTTGAAACAATTTGTCCATTGATTTTGATAGCCTCTACATCTGGTGCGATTCGCGGGCGATGATCTCATCCTGTAATTCT
>CAZWDG010000116.1:0-5763 GCA_964633075.1 uncultured Candidatus Brevefilum sp. | reverse complement strand
CATATGGGATGGCGCCCCGCTGTGCGCGGTGTAGCGATGAATCCGAATGATCATCCCCATGGTGGCGGTGAGGGACGTTCGCCGATTGGTATGCCAGGTCCAAAAAGCCCCTGGGGTAAACCTACGTTGGGTAAAAAGACCAGGCACAATAAACGTACTGATCAATATATTCTACGCCATCGCAGCAAAGCGAAAAGGCGTCGTAAGTAAACCATTATTATTGCGAGAAAGAGGACGCAATTATGTCGCGATCGCTTAAGAAAGGGCCGTTCATCGACCCGAAGTTATTGAAAAAAATTGAAGAAATGAATGATAAGGGTGAAAAGAAGGTGCTTCGCACCTGGAGCCGTGCCAGCACGATCTTCCCCCAGATGGTTGGGCACACCATTGCTGTTCATGATGGACGTCGTCATGTGCCAATTTATATCACGGAGAATATGGTCGGTCATCGCCTGGGCGAATTTGCACCGACAAGGTTCTTCCGCGGTCATGTGGCCAGCAGCAAAGCTGGAAAAACCGAACGAGGTAGAAGGTAAGAGGTAGGTGATCTATGGCAACCGATATTCGAGCGCAATTGAGCAATTTTAATACTTCAGCCCAGAAGGCGCGACTAGTTGTGGACCTGGTCCGTGGAAAGCCTGCTGTAGAAGCATTGGACATCTTGAGATTCACGCCCAATAAGGCTGCAGAGCCTATTCGGAAACTTGTGTATTCTGCGATTGCAAATGGCGAAGAAAATTTCGGCGTTTCGCGTGAAGATCTTTATGTTTATCAAATATTTGCAGACGAAGCCCCCACCCGTAAGTGGCGACGATTTGGTGCGCGTGGGCGGTTCAAGCCGATACTACGCCGGCGTTCTCATATAACGGTGATTTTAAGAGAGGTCGAGTGAAATGAACCTTGATATCAGAATCAAAGATAGGAACCAGGAGTAATTATGGGTCGTAAAGTACATCCAGTTGGATTTCGACTGAAAATCAACAAACCTTGGTTGGCACGCTGGTATGCAGAAGGCCAGGATTATCAAGATCAATTACATCAGGATTTTGACATTCGCGAGAAGATCCAAAAAGATAATGATCGAGCGGGTGTTTCTGCTATTGAAATTGAACGCTTTCCCGGTAAGGTGAAAATTGTAGTTCATACAGCAAAACCGGGCATTTTGATTGGTCGCGGCGGTGAAAACGTAAAAATATTACGTACCGATTTGGAAGCCATGACGGGTGAGAAGATTGATCTTGAAGTCAAAGAGATCAAATCCCCTGATTTGGATGCATATCTCGTGGCAGAAAATATTGCCAGCCAGCTTGAACGCCGAATCAGCTATCGCCGTGCGATGCAACGCGCCATTCAACAAGGCATTCGCCAGGGCGCTGAAGGTGTCAAGGTGATGGTGTCTGGTCGCTTGGGCGGCGCAGAAATGTCGCGCAGCGTATGGCTCCGTGAAGGTCGAGTTCCCTTGCAGACATTGCGAGCGGATATTGACTATGCTAAAACTGAAGCTTTGACAACCTATGGTCAAATTGGGATTAAAGTGTGGATTTACAAGGGCGAGATCATGCCCAAGGTCGAAGAAGAAGCAGAATCCACTGAGGGTGTTTACGTCAGTGAGTAAAAGTCGCCGGGGATTTATTCCGGCTGTTAGTGAGGTAAAGTCATTATGTTAATGCCAAAACGAGTTAAGTATCGTAAGCAAATGCGAGGACGCATGAGGGGCAAGGCTTATCGCGGCTCTGATGTTTCCTTTGGCGAATTTGGCTTGCAAGCTTTGGAACCGGGTTGGGTAAGCGCACGACAAATCGAGTCAGCACGGCGTGCGATTGTGCATGAAATGAAACGCCGGGGCAAGGTTTGGATCCGAATTTTCCCGGACAAGCCCTATACCAAACGCGCACAAGAAACCCGCATGGGTAAGGGGAAGGGCCCTGTGGAATATTGGGTCGCTGTTGTTAAACCCGGTCGGATCATGTTCGAGGTTGGTGGCACAGACCGAGAGACCGCCCAAAAGGCGCTTCTACGCGCGAAATATAAACTATCAGTGAAAACGAAGATCGTCTCACGTGATGTGGCAGGGGAGGCACAGGGATGAAAGCTGCAGAAATTCGAAAAAAGAGCATTGCTGAGATCAGGGAAGCAATTTATGATGCCCGTCACGAATTGTTGAACCTCAGGTTTCAATCGATCACAGGACAATTAACGGATACAAGCCGTGTCCGTCAAATTCGAAGGGACATCGCCCGGATGGAAACCATCCTGAGGGAGCAAGAATTAACCGAGGCGGCTGAGGAGAGTGAATCATGAATAAACGACGACGATTGGTCGGGACTGTTATCAGCAATAAAATGCAAAAGACGGCTGTGGTTGAAGTCGAGCGTGTTTTCCGCCACCCCCTTTACCATAAGGTTGTCCGATCGACAAAGACATACAAAGCGCACGACGAAATTGGTGTGAACCCCGGTGATAAAGTGAGCATTGTTGAGAGCAAACCGATTTCAAAGACGAAGCATTGGGTCGTTGAAGAGATTATCCGTATTGAGGAGCGATCTCAAGATGATGCTGTTGAAGAGCTGGGAGTGTAAGCATGATTCAACAAGAAACTCTTTTAAAAGTTGCTGACAATACTGGTGCTCGGGAGTTATTGGTGATCCATGTAATCGGTGGTTCTCGTCAGCGATATGGGTATGTCGGTGATATTGTGATCGGCACAATCAAATCCGCCACCCCGCAGGCGACCATCAAAAAGAGCGAGATTGTCAAGGCTGTGATCGTACGCGCATCGAAGGAGTGGCGTCGGAATGATGGTTCCAGCATCCGTTTTGATGATAATGCGGCTGTCATTCTGGATAATGATGGAGTCAACCCGCGAGGTTCTCGTATCTTTGGCCCTGTTGCCCGTGAACTTCGTGATAAAGGCTTTATGAAGATCGTTTCCCTGGCAAATGAAGTCCTTTAGCCGGGATATAGGAGTATAGCGATGAAGATGAAGATACGCAAAGGCGATCGTGTGATTGTCATCAGCGGAAAGGATAAAGGCACTGTGGGCGAAGTGATCCGGGTTATCCCGGAACAGAAACGGGTGGTCGTGCAGGGTGTCAACCTGTGTATTAAGCACCAGGCACAAACCCAATCACGAGGTAAAACCATTCCCGCAGGCAAGATCGAATTTGAGGCACCGATCAGTCTCTCAAATGTGATGCTGGTGGACCCGAAAGATGGGAAACCGACACGTGTTCGCATCGAACGAAAAGATGGCAAACCCGTCCGTGTGTCAAAACGCACCGGTACGCCGATCGATAAATAGGCAGCCATTGGAGCAAGATGATGAATAGATTGAAAGAAATTTATAAAGAAGAGATCGTACCTGCTTTGTTTGAAGAGCTGGCGCTCGAAAACATCATGCAGGTCCCAAAAATTGAGAAGATCGTGGTTAATATTGGTGTGGGTGACGCATTAGACAACCCCAAGGCGCTCGATAGCGCTGTTCGAGACCTAACGAAGATAACCGGACAAAAACCCGTTATCACAAAAGCGAAGAAATCCATCGCCAACTTTAAACTACGTGAAGGCCGGGCGATTGGTACCAAGGTGACCTTGCGTGGTGACCGTATGTGGTCCTTCTTTGATCGTTTGGTCAATGTAGCCCTTCCCCGTGTACGCGACTTTCGTGGTATTTCCCCAGATGCTTTTGATGGTCGTGGAAACTATACCTTAGGGTTACAGGAACAGCTGATCTTTACCGAGATCAATTATGATGAAGTTGACACGATCAGGGGAATGGAAGTCACCATTGTGACAACCGCCGAGAATGATGATCAGGCTCGTGCGTTGCTGAGTAAATTTGGGATGCCGTTCAGGAAAGGATAGTATGGCTAAAAAATGTATGATGTATCGCGAGAAGCGGCGAAAATATCCAAACCAGGTCGTTAACCGTTGCCGACGCTGTGGGCGTCCGAGGGGTTATATTCGCAAGTTTGGTTTATGCCGTATTTGTTTCCGGGAATTAGCTTCACAAGGCAAAATTCCTGGTGTGACCAAATCGTCGTGGTAGATCAGCGGAGGAATTATCAATGAATGTTACAGATCCAATTGCTGATATGTTGACCCGTATTCGTAACGTTGCGATCAGCAACGGAACCTTGGTGAGCATGCCTAGTTCGAAGATAAAGGCGGAAATCGCCCGAATTTTGACTGAAGAAGGTTATGTCGAGAGTTATGATATTGTCGAAGGCGATCGACCTTATCAAAAAACATTGAGAATCCGTTTGAAATACATTGGCGAAAGACGGCACCGTCGACCCTTAATTTCTGGACTTGAACGAGTGAGCCGACCGGGTTGTCGTATTTATGCCAAGAAGACGGAAATCCCCTGGGTGCTTTCGGGTATTGGTGTGGCAATTTTGTCCACGCCCAAGGGTGTGATGACTGGCCAGCGCGCTCGCAAGATGGGCGTCGGTGGCGAAATTTTATGCAAAATATGGTAGCGCCAGGCGCTATAGGAGGTACGAGACGTGTCTCGAGTTGGACGTTTACCGATTGATGTGCCAGCAGGCGTTGAAGTCAAGATCGATGGGTCTTATGTGAAAGTCAAAGGCCCGAAGGGCGAAATGGAATTTACTTTTACGCCTGAGATGGTCATAAAAAATGAAGATGGAACAATTGTTGTTGAACGCCCCAGCGATCAACCGAAGCATCGTGCATTACATGGCACGACACGGTCGGTGCTTAATAATATGATCGTAGGGGTCAGCAAGGGTTTCGAACGCGTGCTGGAAATTGAGGGTGTGGGTTACCGAGCGGAAATAGATGGAAAGAACCTGGTGGTCAATGTTGGTTTTTCTCATCCTGTAATTGTGGAACCCCCTGAAGGCATTCATTTTGATGTGGACATGAGAGCCCGTCAGATCAAGGTGTCTGGTTATGATAAACGGGAAGTTGGCCAAGTGGCAGCGGATATTCGTAAACTGAGACCACCTGACCCATATAAGGGTAAGGGTATTCGCTATCAAGGTGAATATGTTCGTCGTAAACCGGGCAAAGCTGGCAAGACCGTATAAAAATGTGAAGGTGAAATAATATGGCAAACAAATCACGGAATGAAGCTCGTTTACATCGACATCGTCGTGTACGAAAGAATATTTTTGGCACGCCTGAGCGACCACGGATGAATGTATTTCGCAGTTCGAGTGGGATCTATGTGCAAATCATTGACGATTTCCAGGGTCGTACACTAGCCTCGGCTTCGAGCATTGATACAGCGTTACGATCGGATATGGAAGGGCTATCAAACATGGAACAAGCGCGAAAAGTTGGTCAGGTGATCGCTGAACGCGCCAAGAAAGTTGGGATCAACCAGGTCGTTTTTGATCGTGGTGGATATAAATATATTGGCCGGGTGAAAGCCATGGCTGATGCTGCCCGCGAAGGCGGCTTGGAATTCTAGGAAAGAGGCGTTTATGACGGACTACCGAACCGAAAGTCTATTTGACGAGCGCGTCATCGATATTGCGCGAGTGGCCAAAGTCGTTAAGGGTGGTCGCAGGTTTTCTTTCCGGGTCGTAATGGTGATTGGCGACAATGCCGGTCAGGTCGGCTTGGGGATTGGCAAGGCAAATGCTGTTCCCGATGCGATTCGCAAAGCCAGTGAACGAGCCCGCAAAGATATGCACCCAATTAACATGCATGGCACGTCGATCCCCCACCAGGTGATTGGAAAGCAAAGTGGCGCCAGAGTAATGCTCCGCCCAGCTGGTCCAGGTACCGGTG
>CAZWDG010000115.1:0-5766 GCA_964633075.1 uncultured Candidatus Brevefilum sp. | reverse complement strand
TGCATGCACCATGAGCAACACAGTGACATTTTGCAAAAATATCAGGAGATAGCGAAATTATTGACTGGTCATCCAGACGCTACGATTGAAGAGGGTCTGGCATGGGTTATGGAGGTGGCGAACACTCTTGATATTCCCCGTTTATCCACATTAGGGGTGAGAGAATCCGATTTTCAGGTGATCATTGAAAAGACGATTGTCTCTTCAAGCATGAAGAAAAATGCAGTTAAATTAAACGAGGAAATCCTTGGTCTTATTCTGAGTGATTCTTATTGACGAAATCAACCCGAGGGTGCCCTCGGGTTGATCTGTCGATGATTCTAAGACGATGCTTCTTTAAAAAAGCTGACTTCGATCACGCCTGGTCCACCATGAACCACAATGGCAGGTGGTAAAAGATAGATTGGAATGTTATCTATTCCTAGGGCTTCAGAAAAATCAGCAACAAGTTGTTGTGCCCGTTCTTGACCTCCACAATGGCTGACTGTGATGTAAGAAGCATTATTCTTAGGACATTCTTCAAAGACCAATTCTTTTATTCGGTTCAATGCTTTCGCTGAGGTACGCTGCTTTTCTACAGCAGTAACCTTTCCATCTTCTATGCTGAGAATAGGTTTCATTTGAAGAACACTGCCAATGAGATAGGAGGCGTTACCGATCCGTCCTCCTTTGTGGAGATATTCAAGTGTATCCACAAGAAAGTAAACAACTTCCCTTTCAGCAAGAGATTTTAATGCTTCAGTGATTTTCTCTGGTGCCATGCCTTCATCTGCCCAAGCTTTGGCTTTTTTAACCAAAACGCCAAGCCCACCGGCAACAGTTCGGGTATCAAGGATATGAACATCCGCCTCAGGGACCATTTCTGCAGCAACTTGAGCTGAACGAAAAGTCCCACTTACCTCTGCTGAGGGTGTTGGGACAACAATGCTGTGCCCCTCAGCAGCATATTTCCGATAGAGTGGCTCATAAAGGGAAGGGGGAGGTGCAGCGGTTTTGGGAAGTTCTTTCGATTCTTGAAGTTTGGTAAGAAAAGTTGGTGTATCAATCTCATTATCATCTCGATAAGATTGCTCATCAAAAATGATGATTTGAGGGATGACATCCACCCCCATGGCTGCTAATTCTTCCAGTGGTAAGCCACAGGTTGTATCTGCTATGATTTTAACCATGATGAAACCTCCTGATAAATTCGATGAATGGACTAATTATAATCTCAATTAATGCGGGAATAATAAATCAGAGATGCTGTCGCCATGATGGATTCGCTTGATGATTTGAGCCAGCAAAGGTGCAATAGAAACCACTTCGATCTTTGGAGATCTCTTCTTTGGTGGAAGATCAATTGTATTAGATACTACAAGCTTCTCAATCCGTTCATCTCGGTTGAGTTGTTCGATGGCTGAGGAAAGCAAGACAGGGTGGGTGACGCAAAAATAGGTTTTTCCTTCCGCACCAGCTTCATAGAGTGCGTCAATCTGTTTAAGCACACTGCCGCTTGCCATGAGATCATCGATCACGATCGGTCGCTTGCCACGGATATCACCAACGACATGTGTTGTGTGTGTTTCGGTTGCTGAGGTACGGCGTTTGTGCATGACAACTAAAGGGAGATTGAGCAATTCGGCATAACGCCCGGCGACAACCGCCCTGCCCACATCTGGGCTGACAATTACCGAATTCTTAAACCGATCCGTCTTGAAGTATTGGGCAAGCACAGGAATGGCCGTCAGCGGGTCGACCGGGATGTTGAAGAAGCCTTGGATGGCTGGATTGTGGATATCAACATAAGCAACCCGATTTGCCCCCTGGTTTTCCAAGAGGTTCGCCACAAGTCGTGCGCTGATTGCTTCGCGGCCTTTGGCCATACGATCCTGTCGGGCATAAGGAAAATAAGGCATCAACACACTCACAGAATGAACACTGGCGCGCCTGAATGCATCAAGGTAAAGAAGCAACTCCATCAAGTGTTCATTGACAGGTGCACTGCAAGGTTGGATGATAAAAATATCTTGTTCACGCACTACTTCATTGATCGTGACATGCGTTTCACTATCCGGAAAAATGACCGTTTTTGATTTTCCTAAAGGGACGTCGAGGATATCGGCAATTTCTCGAGCAAGATGGGGATGGGCTCTGCCTGTAAAAATTCGTAAGGGATGTTCAGCCATAATTTGCCTTCTATGGATATTTCTATCTAAGTGATTTTTCCTTTTACTTATTATAGTGCATGTTTATGTAATGACCTCGCAATACTGTGGATGGTAATATGCTGTAGAACTGACATGCCTAAGTGGTGAACATTTCAGGTAAAATGAAGTTTGAATCATCGATACTCATTTCCTTATTGTTCATTTGGAGCGCAAATGACTGAAATTGAAGTTATAAATAATCCTTGTTCTGAAGGGGTTGCAATCGTTATATTTGGTATAACCGGAGATCTTGCCAGGCGAAAACTGATGCCGGGTCTTTATGAAAATGAGAAGCAAGGTCGATTACCCCAACCTCTTTTTATCCTAGGGTTTGCAAGGCGTCCCTGGACTGATGAAAAGATGCGGGATGTCTTACGACAAGGCGTCATCGATTATGAACGGTCAGAACCAATCGATGAAGAAGTTTTACAACGATTGCTTCAAAATGCTTTTTATGTGGAATCTGACTTTCAAGATCCAGAAGGGTACACTGAACTTGAAAGTACTTTACAAAAGCTGGGTGTTCGTAATACTTTATTCTATTTATCTACACCCCCTGGTTCCTATTCAACGATTGTGGAAAATATTGGGCGTTCCAAGCTGGAATCTTGTCGAGATGGTTGGCGCCGGATCGTGGTTGAAAAGCCTTTTGGGAGAGATTTAGAAACCGCCTCAACCTTGGACGCCAAATTACATTCTGTATTTTCGGAAGATCAAATTTACCGGATGGATCATTATTTAGGTAAGGAAACCGTCCAAAATATCCTGGCTTTTCGTTTCAGCAACGGCATATTTGAACCGTTGTGGGATCGGAAATATATTGATCATATCCAGATCACGATGGCTGAGACAGATGGGGTGGGCACCCGTGCCGGGTATTATGAGCATGCGGGTGTTGTTAGAGATGTCTTTCAAAATCACTTGCTTCAGCTCCTATGTCTGACAGCAATGGAGGCACCAGCAGTTTTTAATGCGAAATCTGTGCGTGATGAAAAGGTCAAAGTCCTGAATTCTATTGAGGAATGTTCGGGAGAGAAGGCGTTAGAAAATACCTTTAGGGCGCAGTATGTCTCGGGGATGATCAATGGAAAACGTGTGCCGAGTTACCGGGATGAGCCAGGTGTCGCGCCCGAATCGATCACAGAAACCTATATGGCGTCAAGGATATTTATCAACAACTGGCGCTGGGCTGGTGTGCCATTCTATCTGCGTTCTGGCAAGCGTTTGCCAAGACGATCAACCGAAATTGCGATTCAATTCACCCAGGTCCCCTTAGCCTTGTTCGGTCAAAGGAGTTTTGTCGTTGAAGCCCCTAATGTTCTTTTGATTCGCATACAACCCAATGAGGGAATCACGCTTTGCTTGGGAGCGAAGGTTCCCGGAGGGGTGATGCGCATCAAACCTGTTGAAATGCGATTTAACTATATTGAAGCTTTTGGCGGCGAACCTCCTGAGGCTTATGAAAGATTGTTATTGGATTGTTTAATGGGTGATGCAACACTGTTCACACGTAGTGATGAAGTGAAAGAAGCCTGGCGTTTAACCCAGGGTATTATTGATGCCTGGCAAAATCAGAATTTACGCAATTTGCCTGTATATGAAGCCGGAACTCAGGGACCCCATGGTGCTGATGATTTTATTCTTCGTCATGGTCGGAAATGGCGGGAGATTTAAGCCATTGACCGATCAGCGTGGTGATAGTTTTGCGTGACAGTTCGGGCATTCACGTTCAAAGTTACGAACCACAAAGCCACAGTTCGGACAAGTCTGTGGTTGAATATCTCCCAAAGGTGCGCCACAGGCGATACATCGACTTTCCCCTGGTGGGTTGGCTGTATTGCAATAAGGGCAAACATAGCGATTCAAACGCGCTGAAAGTTCTGTTCCCACCCCATGCTGACGAGCAGATTGATCAATGACCCTCCAGACATCTTCACCCAGCTGCAGTGATTCGATATCTTGTGCCAAGTCATCAATCCGACCCAGTAATGCGAATGGATTACGAAGAACACTCATGGCAGTAACACCCAGACTGGCTGCAAGTCCTAACCAGGTTTGCTCACCAACCTGAACTGAAACGCCATCTTCGACTTTGTGGAGTGTCACTGTGATCGCTGTTTGTCCGCCGGATCGCCTCATTTGGTGGGTGGCAATCTGCACAGCAATTTTGGGATCATGACCGATTTGTTGAACACGGTAACTTCCTCGGTTGAAATATGCGATAAGATCGCGTGCGATATCGCTGGGTTCAAAGTTTCCATGATAAATTCGTGTCTCTGCCATTTTTCCTGCTCCTGGAGCCATTTATCCAGCATAGTGTGATGACTTTCTTATTCCACTTCAATGGATTATAATCCCTTTGCAAAAATATTTAACTAGATTATCTTTGGAGTTCTCGATGAAATATCGGTGGATACAACCGATAGTATTTCTTGGCTTTATCTTCATCTTGGTCGGAGTGAGTTTATCGCATCCGGTCAATGCTGGGCCTTTACCACAACAACCCACAGGCAGTATCCCGACAGTGACCAGCACACCGCGTGGTCCTTATGTGATCGTCAATGCTTTGACCGCGAATGACACACAGATTAATGTACGGGCAGGTCCAAGCGCACTGACTGAAAAGGTCGGCGTACTTTTAATTGATCAAGAAGCTAATGTGCTTGGTCGTTATGGCGATTGGGTTCAGATAGAATATGCCGGTGCCCCTGGGGGTAAAGCCTGGGTATACGGAAACCTGGTCACACTTTTTGGTGGGAACCTGCCTATCGTTGAGCCGCCACCTACCTCCACACCCAATATGACCCAAACGGTAGATCCAACCATCGCCGCACAATTTTTGATAACCCCTGATGCCACTCGCTTACCAACCTTCACAGAACCTCCGCCACTGGATATCCCAACATTTGCTGCGGTTTCTGAAACGGCTACGATGGGTGGAGTTCCAATGGGGCTGATTATTATTGGATTAGGGGCTTTGGGTATTTTCTTGGCTGTGATTGCACTGATTAGCGGTCGTTAACCCTATTTTTGGAAGAAATTCCCTAAACCTTTAAAACAGTTTGCACTAATTTTGTGACCGATATCTGCTTCGCAGAAGGTCACCTGAGCGCCTTCATTCGTGAGCCACGTTGAAGCCTTTCGTGCTTTCTCAATTGGGATTATTTCATCCTTGTTGCCATGGGCGATGAAGAATTGGCGATCCTCAAGTCCCTTTGCTTTTAAGTGTGGTTTCCAGGATTGAGGGATAAATGCTGCTAGGGCTGCGACTTTTCCGATTCTTTCCGGGTGCAAGAGTGCCAGGGCATAAGCCATTACAGCACCTTGGCTAAAACCCATCAGATCATAGCGCTCAACTGCAAGGTGTTGACCCTCAACCCAGTGGTCGACTCGGGTTAATACATCCGCTGTTAAGCGATGATAGAAGCTTAAATCCGGCCATTGGGGACCAATTTCATGCCAGCTGTACTGCCCAGTCGAGATTTTAATTGGGGCACGCGGTGAAAGCATATGATATTGATCGGGGATTGATCTTGCTAAAATCCACATCACATTTTCATTACCCAGATGCCCATGA
>CAZWDG010000114.1:5364-5811 GCA_964633075.1 uncultured Candidatus Brevefilum sp. | reverse complement strand
CATCAACTGCCCCTGTCGCAAAGCGGGTAGCCATGAGGTCCCCGACAGCCCCGTTCATCAGGCGTATCTGGAGCCAGGCGCTATCGTCGACATCCACCGGTTCCATGTTTGAAGAGCCGGATTGGGATGGGCGCTGCGAGATAAAGGTGTGTGTCGTCGCCAGGACCTGGTCAAAATCTCCCAACAAATAACGGATCATATCAATCAGGTGAGAGCCCAGGTCGACCAATGCGCCGCCGCCGGATTGTGCCTGGCGGAGCTTCCAACCCATTGGTCGGTCGGGGTTCTGATAGCCAGTGTGGAGATATTCAATTCTGAATTGATAGACCTGTCCTAAAAACCCTTCTTCGATCAACTGCCGGGCATGGAGGATGGCGGGGATAAAACGATAATTGAAGATCATCCCAACCCGCACGCCAGCACTTTGGGCTGCCTGGGCGATCTTTT
>CAZWDG010000114.1:3754-5354 GCA_964633075.1 uncultured Candidatus Brevefilum sp. | reverse complement strand
CCTGTTCAGCATCCAGGGCGAGCGGTTTTTCCATCAAAACCGGTTTTCCGGCCTGGATGGCGGCCATGGCCACTGGATAATGCATAAAGTTTGGCGAACAGCAATCGATGACATCGGCATCTTTGTGGTTGACAAGCTCATCAATCTGGTCCGTCCAAAATGGAATTCCGGCATCCTCTGCTGCCCGCATCGCTGTCTCCGGGCGAGAAGTGCAGATCCCCGTCAGGTCTACAGGCGGCAACCCTTTTGGGTAATAATGACCTAATTCACGATATGCCAGCGCATGGACCCGCCCAATCATTCCGTAACCAACAAAGCCAATCCCAATTTTATTTACAGCCATAATGCACCTCTGTAGTCAAAACAATCCTGCCGCCTGATAAAAGCATCAAAGGCCTGCGGTTCAGATGGCAATACTGCCTTCCTCCCGTTCGTTGGCAAAATAAGCACGGATTCCATCCTGCCAATCGGGAAGTCTATGATCGGTCAGGATCTGGAAAAGCCGGCAGTCAAGCACTGTCCGATTGGGCCGCCTGGCAATCCTTTTGATTTGGGAAACATCCAAGGTTTCAACGGATTCGGAATATCCTGCCTGTTCCAGGACGAAACGCGCAAATTCTACTCTTGTGCAGGCGCCGAGACTGGTGACGTGGTAACAACCGTAGGCGCCGGTTTCGATCAGGATAGCGATTGCTTGCGTCAGATCCCGAACATAGGTGGGCGATTCGATCTGATCAGGTGCCATGCGCACAACACCCTCTCGCCGGGCAGCCCCTAAAACTCGATTGACATAGTTATTCGGATGGTGCCCGATCAGCCAGGAGGTTCGGACGATGTATGTCCGGGGGCAAATTTGGGTCGCTAACCGCTCGCCTGCCAGCTTGCTCCGTCCATACTGATTGATCGGATGTGTCTGGGCGACCTCGTCATAATCTTCTGAGCTCTCGCCATCGAAGACATAATCGCTAGAGATGTAGAGCAGCTCTCCGCCTACTGCCTGGGCGGCCAGTGCGAGATTTTGCGAGCCGAGCGCATTGATACGCCATGCCGAGTCGGGGTCGGTCTCACAACGATCGACATCCACGAAAGCAGCTGAATTTAAAATGAGTTCGGGTTGTAGATTTTTTAAGTTTTGGAGGGTCATTAATCGATCGGTGATGTCAATTTCCTGAATATCCCAGGCAGTCACCTCATGTTTTTGGCTGAGGGTATGGCACAGTTCCCGGCCAAGCATTCCTTTTGCACCAATCACTACGATTCTCATATTACCCTTTCATGAACGGAGGAGAATCCAGGAGGCCATCATCCCGTCCAGATCGATGGCATGTGGGGTTTGAATTGAAGCGTTCAAGATAGCCTGATATAGAACGAATCGTCCGGACAAGATGCATTGAACGATCGTGTTCATGCCATGCCATTTCCGCCTGAAAAAATAAAGCCATTTCAACTCAATCCAGATTTATCGAAGCAGCCCCATCTCTCTGCCTCGCTCTAAATCAATCCTTGCTCTGTTCGATAGCGTTCGCCGGCCTGATCAAGTGCCAGGCGCACCTTCTGGACAGCCTGGGTGATATCCCCGCTTCCGGGGACAAATTTACCT
>CAZWDG010000114.1:0-3744 GCA_964633075.1 uncultured Candidatus Brevefilum sp. | reverse complement strand
TAGAAAGGGAGAGGAAAACTCGCCAACGGTCATGCCAGCCCTGACGAATTTATCAGCATTTTCCTGGTTGAGACCGCCGTCCATCATTAAGTCAACTTTCCCTTCCACACCGTGGGCAAGGATCATATCGTGCAGTTTGCGCATATAGGACTCAAAGAGGGGATGGACGATATGCGGACTTCGACCGACCTTCGGCGGTTGCCAGAAGGGATACCAGGTTTCATACTCGATGATGTCAACGTAGGGAATGAGTGGGTCAAAGGCACCCAATGTGATGCCTTCCCATCCCCATACCCCGACTTTGAGTCCCAATTCTTTGATAAACATAACATGTTCTAAAATGGTTTCCCCGGTGGTTTCGATGGGCAATGAGATCAAATTGACCCCTGCGCCGGCAAGCTGGCGAAAATGCTCGTGGTTCGGACGCACCATCTGCAATTGGGCTTCGATTTCGAGATGCGTCGATGCACGTACCGCTTCGATAATATCAATACCGCCACGTGGCATACTAAATTGCATGTAGTTTCCGTCACGAACTTCGATATGGAGCCAGTCGACCCCCGCCTCGGTTAATTCCTTAACCTGGGCACCTAAAACAGCGTAATCAGCCCAAAACAATCCCGCCGCAATCTTCACTTTTTTACCAATCTGGCCTACAGCTGATTTTAAGGCAGTCATTGTGATCGCACCTTCCTTAAAGTGATTTTGCACATTTGTGCAATGGTATAGGAATATTTTCATCATTATAAACTGAAAATAGTTGCCTGTCAATAGGCGACTTCGGACAGCTGAACAATATTGCAACACGGCGATGCTTCTGACAATATAGGGGCTGAAACGGGCACCATCAACAGAACGAGGTACACCAAAGGACAGATGGTTAGCTTTTTAATAGTCTCAGAAGCTAGAGCATTGCTGGCAAACTTCGATCACCAGCTGTTACACATTTTCCCGTTTTCTTTTTCGACCAAAACTATCCAGCCAAAGAATGATTACGATGATCAGCCCTTGCAAGCCCTGTTGGAGATAGGGTATGAATGAATCGATATTCAGCATGTTGAAGGCATTTGAGAGAAGCCCGAGCAGCAAAATACCGATGACCGATTTAAAAGCACTCCCGATTCCACCTGCTGTAGACGTGCCGCCTACCACGAGTGCACTGACCACATACAATGCGGTAATGCTCCCGTAAATTGAATTCCCTGAATTGACCCATGACGACAACATGACGCCACCGAGGGCAGCGGTCACACCGCTGATCACATAGGTCAATGATTTTAGCCGTCTGACAGGGATGCCTGAATACTGCGCCACATCATAATCGCCACCAATGGCGTAACAATTTCGTCCAAAGGATGTACTGGTTAAGACCCAGTGCATGATGAACACAACCAGGACCATCACGATGATCATAACGGGGATCTGGCCAAACAGGCGATAATTCGCCAGTTTGACAAATTCAGGATTGGTACACGCAATCGGACGGCCATCTGTCAATTGCTGTGCCACACCGGTCAGGATCACGCCCATACCCAAAGTAATAATAAATGGCTCTGTCTTTTGATAGACGGAAATATAACCGTCGATCACGCCAATCACCGCGCCAAATAATATTGCGATCGCTACCGCAACAGCAATCGGAACGCCTATATTAATTAACCGAATGGTGATAATTCCGGCAACCGTCATTGTTCCACCGATGGCCAGATCAACACTGCCTGAAACGAGAACGATCGTTTGTCCCATAGCAAGGATCAAATAAATGGAATTAGAGTTCAAAACATCCAGAAAATTATAACTTGAATAAAATGGCGTATCGAAAAAGAGCATGACAAGAAAGATTGCCAGAATTGCCAGAAATGCTTTGGGTAGAGACCATAAACGCTTTCCAAAATTTTTGATTGTGCTCAACATCCCTATTTGCCCTCCGAAATCTGTTTCTGGCGATCTAACCAAATTGCCAAAATTAAAATTGCTCCTCTGAGCATCCATTGGATATATGATGAAACGCCCATCAGGTTGAGCGAGTTATTCATCAAGATCAATACCAGGGTACCAATAACAGTCCAAAGGATGCTTCCTCTGCCTCCCTTTAAAGCTGTTCCACCCACAACCACAGCTAAAATGGCCTGGGTCTCGTACCCCCCACCGATCGCACCGCCGATAACCGGAGAAGCTAACATCACCCTTGAAATGAGAACAATGGCGCCAATGGCTGTCATCGTCCCTGAAATCGCATAAATGAAAATGACGCTTTTTGTGATTGGAATGCCAGATAAACGCGAAGCGACAATGTTTTCACCCATCAAAATAATTGATCTTCCAATATAAGTCCGTCTTTGGATGATATATAAAATCAGAAGACAAACGAAGAAAATGATAAAAGCAACGGGTAGTGGACCGAAACTACCTGTGCCGATTGCGTTAAAAATTGTGATAGGGTTTTCCGCATAGACCAAAAATAACGTATCACCCTCGGTATAGATTAATGCAAGGGCTGCATACACCAGACCCATCCCATAGGTGAGAAATAAAGACTCTGCCTGGGTTAGTGCGCCGCAAGTAATGATCAGGAAGCTATTTAACAGGCCGCACGTCAAACCCAGTAGAATGCCGACAATAATCGCATTGACCTGCCCAATTCGATCCACCAGCGATACCATCACCACAACCACCAGGGAGATAATCCCGCTCACGGAAAGATCGATAAAGCCTCCCATGATGACATATGTCATTCCTAGTGCCACAAAGATCAGGATGCCGAATTGACGGATTATATTTTCAAAATTTCCGAAAGTAAGAAATTTTGGTTCAATGATCGATGTCACAATGATTAATATCGCGATACCAACGATAATCAGATTACCCTTGAATAAATTAAAAGTTGAGCGCGTTAATGATTTTTTACTCATTAGTTGTTTCCTTCGAACTCAAAGGCTTTTTCCATAATCTCATCTGCTGAGGCTTTCATTGGGTCAAATTCTCCGGTGATTCTTCCCTCACATATGGTAATGACTCGGTTGCTCATATTTAACACTTCAGGCAACTCGGAAGAAATTAATATAATTGATCCCCCATCCTCAACGATCTGCTTCATGATCAGATAAATTTCGTATTTAGCGCCGACATCAATCCCTTTGGTGGGTTCGTCCAGAATCAATATTCTTGGTTTGATTTCCAACCACCTGCCCAGAATCGCTTTTTGTTGATTTCCGCCAGATAGACTTTCGATTTTCGTTTTTGGAGAGGGCGTTCTGATATTAAGTGCTTTAATCTGTCTTTCGCCAATTTGCTTTTCTTCTTTTTCCCGGATAAAACCATGGGATACCAAATTACGAAGACGAGCGAGTGAAATATTACTCTCTACTGAAAAACGCATCAGCAACCCTTGAAGTTTTCGATCCTCAGGCACCATCGCAAACCCATGATTAATAGCGGCTCTAGGAGAATCGATATAAATTTCTTCTCCCTCAAGGGTTACACGCTTTTCCTTTACTTTGTCTGCACCAAAAATAGCCCGGACCGTTTCGGTTCTCCCTGATCCCACAAGCCCCACAATCCCCAGGATTTCACCCCGTTTCAGCAGCAACTGAGCATTTTTTAATTTTTTTGTGTTAATATTTTTAATTTCCAAGATCGTTTCACAAACACAATCCGGGCGGGGAGGGAATTCATTTTCAATCGTTCTACCCACCATCATGGAAATCATTTCACCCCGAGAGATGTCACTCACGTCTCTTGTAT
>CAZWDG010000113.1:0-5999 GCA_964633075.1 uncultured Candidatus Brevefilum sp. | reverse complement strand
CAGCATGATCTTTCAAGATCCAATGACATCATTGAATCCTGTCATGACCATTGGTAAACAAATGGCAGAACCACTTATGCTGCATCTTGGGATGACTCAAGAACAGGCTCGCAATCGCTCTATTGAATTGCTGGGGATGGTAGGAATTCCACGTGCATCCGATCGCCTCAAGGATTATCCACACCAATATTCAGGGGGTATGCGCCAACGTGTGATGATCGCCATGGCGCTTTCATGCATGCCTCAAATTTTGATCGCTGATGAACCGACTACGGCTCTGGATGTGACCATTCAAGCGCAGATCGTAGAACTGGTCATTCGACTCCGTGAAGAGCTGGGGATGGCGATCATCTGGATCACACATGATCTCGGTGTTGTTGCCAGTATTGCTAATCGTGTTGCTGTGATGTACGGCGGCTTTATTATTGAAGAAGCACCTGTGAAAAGCTTGTATTCCTATCCATCGCATCCATATACCATCGGGTTGATAGGCAGCTTGCCACAAATTCAGGCGGAGGGACGAAAACGTTTATATTCCATAGAAGGCATGCCGCCTACTCTTTATAAAAAACCTCAAGTATGTCCTTTTGCACCGCGCTGTCGATGGGCTATAGAGCGCTGTTGGGAAGAGAACCCCCAGCTCACATCAGCAAGAGATAGTCATCGTGTGGCTTGTTGGGTGGACACCACAACCGGGAGTGAGCGCTCATGAAAACCAATAATGAAACATTGATCCGAGTTGAGAATTTGGTCATGCACTTCCCCATCTATCGTGGGGTCGTTCACCGTCAGGTGGGTGCCATCAGGGCAGTAGACGGTGTATCCTTTGAAGTAAAGCAAGGTGAAACACTTGGCCTTGTTGGCGAATCTGGTTGTGGAAAAACGACTGTTGGGCGTACGATTCTTCAGTTATACAAGCCAACCTCTGGGCATGTGTACTTTAAAGATACGGATTTAACTGAACTCAAATACGAACAAATGCGGCTGATGCGTAAGGAAATCCAAATGATCTTCCAGGATCCTTATGCCAGCCTAAACCCTCGGATGACCGTGCGAGAGATCGTCGGTGAACCCCTAGTCGCATTTGGCATCGCCAGTGGCCAAGAGATTGATGATCGCGTTGCTGAACTGCTGGACCTGGTCAGGTTGGATCAAAACTATGCGGGGCGTTACCCGCACGAATTTTCAGGTGGGCAACGTCAGCGCATCGGCGTGGCGCGTGCCCTGGCAATGAATCCTTCCTTTATCGTTTGTGATGAGCCCATTTCTGCATTAGATGTCTCTATCCAAGCCCAGGTGGTTAATCTTCTTGAAGATCTACAAAAAGAATTAGATTTGACTTATCTTTTCATTGCGCATGACCTTTCAATGGTGCGGCATATCAGTAACCGCGTTGCAGTCATGTACCTTGGAATTATTGCAGAATTGGCAGATCGCAATGATGTGTATGCGAATCCGCTGCATCCGTACACCAAAGCACTGCTTTCATCGATCCCGGTGGCTGACCCAGATTTTTATGACACGCATAAACGGATCGTCCTAGAAGGTGATGTGCCCTCCCCGGCCAATCCCCCTTCAGGCTGTCGCTTCCGGACGCGCTGCCCGATTGCAGATGCGGGTTGTGCTGAAACCCAACCCGAGTTGCGTGAAATCACGCCCGGGCATTTTGTTGCTTGTTTAAAAGTTGACTAGATAACGTTTGAAAGGAGGTGGTTGATCGGGTAACCCAAATGCACTCAACTATTGTGTCAAGAAAAATTTCAAACATTTCTCTCGAGGAGGAGAAAACCATGAAAAAACTAACTTTCTTAATTGCTTTATTTATTGCTGCGAGCCTTGTGTTATCGGCTTGTGGCCCAACCGCGACTGAAGCGCCTGTTGCTGAAGCGCCTGTTGCCGAAGCGCCTGTTGCTGAAGCGCCTGTTGCTGAAGCACCGGCCGTTGAAGAGCCAGCCGTTGAAGAGCCAGCTGTTGAACCAGTTGCTTTGAATCCGTATCTTGGTTCAAACAAATTGGATGGGAATGGCGTTCCCGGCACCTTCTTTGATGATGTCCATATTCGAAGGGCATTCGCTTATGCCTTTGATGCAAGCATTGTCGCGGATGATGTTTTCAATGGCGAAGCTGTTCAATCTAAGGTCCTTTCACTGCCTGGTATGCCTGGTTACGACCCCGATGCACCATTCTATTCTTTTGATCCAGAAAAATCAGCTGAGGAATTCAAACTGGCTGACGTTGATAAAGACGGCATCCCCGCTGGTGAAGATCCTGATGATGTCTGGGAGATGGGTTTCCGACTCCAGATGCTCTACAATACCGGCAATACGACCCGCCAAATCTATGCTGAGATTTTACAGGCTAACCTGGCTGAAATCAATGAGAAATTCGTGATTGAGGTCTTGGGTTTGCCGTGGCCAGCCTATTTGACCGCTCAGCGAGCCTACAAAATCCCGATCATGACTGGTGGCTGGCTGGAAGACATTCATGATGCCCATAACTGGTATCAACCCTATACAACCGGCACCTATGGCAATCGCCAGCAGTTGCCTGACGATCTCAAAGCGCAATTCAAAGCTTTGCTCGATCAAGGTGTGTCATTGGTCGATCCAGATGAACGACATAAAGTCTACCAGGAATTCAATCAACTTTACTTTGATCAGGCAGTGGGTGTGCCCGTTGTATTGGCAACTTCCCACGGTTATGAGCAGAAGTGGGTTAAGGGTCGTGTCTTGAATCCCATTTTCTCTCAAGATGTATACAAGACCATGTTCGAAACCGCTGATTCCCCCGATCCAAATACCATCACGGTTGCCTCCATTGGGGATCCCTTGGTGTTTGATCCTGCAGCATGCTATGATACCGCCAGCGGTAATGTCCTGCAAAACATTTATGAGACCCTGGTCTTCTATGATGGCATCAAGACCGATGAGTTTGTGCCCATGTTAGCAGAGTCCTGGGAAGTCTCTGATGATGGCACCGTGTGGACCTTCCAGATCCGAGAGGGCGTGACGTTCCATGAGGGTGGTGATCTGACCCCATCTGATGTGGCTTACTCCTTCCAGCGCGGCCTGTTGCAGGGTGGTTATTCAACCCCGCAGTGGCTGTTAGCGGAACCCTTCCTGGGTGTTGGTATCGATGACATCACTGGTATTGTGGATGACTTTGAATCGGCTGATGATCGCGAGACATTGTTGGCTAATGATCCTGAAGTCCTTGTGGCTGCCTGCGAAACTGTTAAGTCCAAGATCGTGGCGGACGACGATGCCGGCACTGTCACCATGACCCTTGCCCAGCCATGGGGCCCCTTCCTGGCAACTATTGCCAATAACTGGGGTGGTGTCATGGACATGGAATGGGTTGTTGAGAACGGCGGTTGGGATGGCACCTGCGAGACATGGCAGAATTTCTACTCCATGGACGATGCGGACAATCCCTTCCGGGCAATCACCAATGGCACTGGTGCCTACAAGCTTGATCACTGGACACCTGATCAGGAAGTCATCCTCACCGCTTTTGAGGATTATTGGGGTGAGCCTGCAAAAACTGAGCGCGTTGCCCTGCTGAACATTTCAGAATTCGGCACTCGCTTTGCGATGCTCCAGGCTGGTGATGCGGACATTATCTATGTTCCCGCTGAAAACCGCGCGATTGTTGACCCAATGGTCGGCGAAATTGCTGTATACAACGCAGAGACCAATGCCTATGATGATCCAGTCCCCGTTTGTTCAGTTGATACTGCCAAACTTGGGATTGAGCGCTTCGAAATTTGCGATACACCCAGCAATCAACCTTTGACCCTGTACTTTGGACGACCTGGTTTGAGCCAGGATGTGATCCTATTTAACTTTAATATTCAGTAGGCTATCACAGGAAACGATGATTAATCGGTGCGGGAAACTGGAAAGTTTCCCGCACCTGAATCACGTTTTTCCTTTCGGAATGACCAGAAAAAGGGTTTCTGCTCATTCTGAAAGGCTAAATGTAGTGAGAGGTTTCGCATGACTAATTATATTATTCGTCGACTGCTCCTTGTACCCGTATTGCTGGTAGGTATTACCCTGATTATTTTTGGGATGCTCCAGTTACTTGGTCCTGTCGAGCGTTCTGCATTGTACGTTACGGATTTTCCTAAGAATGAAAAACAAATCGCAGGTGTCATCCGGAAATATGGATTGGATGACCCGTTCTTTACTCAATATTGGCGCTGGTTGACAGGTGTCATTGATCCAGTCTCAGGTGAACGGGATGGCGGGATTCTTTTTGGGGATTTTGGATACTCTCGAACCGCCTCTCAAGATGTGATTGACATTATTAAAAACAGGTTTCCAAATACCTTAGACCTGGCCTTGTGGACTATTTTCCCAATGCTCTCCGTGGGCATTTGGATGGGTGTCAAGGCCGCTGTAAATCAGAATGGAATTTTTGATCAGGCAGCGCGGATTTACAGCATCATAGGTACCTCCTTTCCAACTTTTGTGTTTGGGTTGCTGCTGTTGATGCTACTCTACGCCAACAACCAGTGGTTTTTGCCCGGGAAGATGTCAGATTGGGTCAGCAAGTTGATATTTGCAGGAGATTTTAAACAGTTTACCAAGTTATTGACCATTGATGCGCTCTTGAATCTTCGTTTTGATATTTTTTGGGATGCTCTTCGGCATATGATCATGCCAATCATTACCCTCTCTTATATTAGCTGGGCAACCTTTGTGCGGGTGACGCGTTCTTCCATGTTGGAAACACTCCGCATGGATTATGTGGTCACTGCCAGGTCTAAGGGCATTAAGGAAAATGATGTGATCAACAAACATGCCAGGCCGAATGCGATGTTACCAGTGGTTACCATGATGGGAGGAAGCATTGTCGGTTTGCTGGGTGGTGTTGTGATCACCGAAACGGTGTTTAATTATCCGGGGATTGGTAAAGCAGCTGCGGACGCAGCTTCACAATTGGATGTGGTCACGATCCTTGGTTTAGCGATTTTTACAGGAATAATCCTGATTATCTCCAATCTGGTGGTCGATGTGCTTTATGCATTTATCGACCCACGTGTACGTTTGTCATAAGGAGAACTGCATGGCTGATTTGACAAATATCCCCACCGGGGACAACCTCCTCTTAGAAGAAGCACAATCGGATCGAAAGATAGGTTGGTTTGAGAAATTCTTGGGCCCAGATAATTACCGCATTGTTACTGGTTTATTTAAAACGCCAGCCTCCATTATTGGCTTTTTCCTTATCCTCGTCTTTATATTGATTGCCATATTTGCGCCGATCATTGCACCTCCCGTTGGGACCGATCCTTTGAAAATCCCTCGGGATGGCTTTGGTGGAGAACCAAGACCCCCAGGATCAGAGTGGAAGAAGAACATCCCTGAAATACCATTTTGGTACACACCTGTGACTGGTAACGAGGAATGGGTGCATTTATTGGGCACCGCCCAGGGTCAGTACGATATCTTTTACGGCATCGTCTGGGGGACCCGTACCGCCTTCAGGACAGGGATCATCGTCGTGGTTGTGACGGTCGTGATTGGGGTTATTTTAGGGTCAACCGCTGCTTACTATGGCGGTTGGGTTGACAACTTGATCATGAGGATCACGGATATCTTCATGACACTGCCCTACATCATGATGGCTTTGATTTTCTCGTCGGTCCTAACGCCCATTCTGGGAAGAAGCCTGCTGCCGCCTATGATCGCCATGATCACATTCAGCTGGATGGGGTATGCGCGGATTATTCGCTCGGATATTCTCTCCATCAAGGAACGGGATTTTGTTTTGGCAGCCAGGGCTTCTGGGGTTAAAAATGGTCGCATTCTCTTCAAGCACGTTTTGCCCAATGCTATTTTCCCTACACTGGTTCTGGCTTCGCTGGGCATTGGGGATGTCGTGCTTGGTTTTGCCGCGCTGTCTTTCCTGGGGATTGGCACTGAAATCGGGTATGCAGATTGGGGTCAGGTGCTGAGTTTTGCCCGGAACTGGATTACCAGTCTGAACCG
>CAZWDG010000112.1:0-6099 GCA_964633075.1 uncultured Candidatus Brevefilum sp. | reverse complement strand
CCCCTGGGGGAAGGTGGCACGCCGCAGGCGTGACGGATGAGGGACCATGTGCCTGCCAAGAAACAAAAACCTGACAAAGACTCTCAGATCCTTCGCTGTAACATGACTAAAGAAGAACGCCATCTTTGGTACGATTTTCTCAAAAGCTATCCGGCCCAATTCAATCGCCAAAAAGTGATTGGCAACTACATCGTTGACTTCTATTGTCACAAAGCAAAGCTCATTGTGGAGCTGGATGGCTCACAGCACTACGATGATGTTTGCCTTAAATTTGATCAACGCAGGACGAAATATTTAAACAGTATCGGGCTGTTTGTACTACGGATACCCAATAATGAGATCTGGGAACATTTTCCCAGCGTCTGCGAAGCTATTGATCTTACTGTACAAGAAAGAATAATCCCTCATAAGCCAGCCGATGGCTGACAGTTTCCCCTGGAACGCAGCGGAACACCTGCAGGTGCTGGTGAAGCCCATTTCCCTCATCAGTCAGCTGACGCTGACAGCTTCTCCTGAAGCGCAGCGGAACACCTGCAGGTGCTGGGGAAGCCTCTCTTCCTCATCCCAAATATGCTAGAATCACACCAAAACAGAACGCCAAGGCAAAATGAATAAATCATCTGCCTCTACGAGATCATCGCAATCATCCAAGAGGATATATGGACAAAACATTTAAAGTCGCCACCTTATTCGAAGATAGAAACTGTGCTAATTTCACCAAAGAAGGCATGGAAGGCGTCGAACGCAAAAAATCAACCCGACCAGTCAGCCTGATCAGCCTGAAAGCAAGACAAATCATAGATCAAGCTGAGCTTAGAGGATTGTGCTATAAAAAATTCACTGCAGACATCACTTTGGAATGTGAGCAGATGCCGCCAACAGACACATTCTTGAAGTGCGGCGAGTTAGTCCTTGGCATCCTTCCCGAAGGTAAAAGATGTTGGCCCGAATGCATCCTGCTGCAACAAAAGCTCCCCTGCCCATTAATCGATGGCGTGCGCTATGCATGGGTAGAATCTCCTGGGATGTTGTGCCAAGGCGACGAATTCAAGATTGTAAAAACCAGAACAACCGATGCACCAGATACCCAATAAGCTCGCAACTTATAATAAAGATCAATCTGCATGAGGAAAGACTTTATTGCGATGCCTAATCTAAATTGGTATTGAAATCATCTAAAAAAATGTGCTACAATCAATGCACGAAATAAAAACACCACGGCAGGAGTAGTAGACCATCCACCAGCGAGCTGGGATTCCTCTGTGAGAGCCCGGCAGGCGTTATGGAGCGCCAGGCAAAAAGGTCGAACTCGCCTTGCCAGCGCCATTCAAGGTGCAGGTGGCACCGGTGAACACCAGTAGCCGGTGACGGAGACCGCTCGTTAGCGCGGCCCAAGCTGTCCGATCTTGATGGAGCATCGGGAAGCAGGGTGGTACCGCGGCGTCAACAACGTCGTCCCTGCAGGGATGACGTTTTCGTTTTTAAGAGCCCCATCCTGTCTTTTAGGATGTCCACAGGATGTCAAAATAAGGAGAAGAAATATGCCAGATCCAACCAGTATACCGATGTACAAACCCGAAAAGATCGAGCCCAAGTGGCAGAAGCGATGGGAAGCAGATGGTCTCTATCACGCCGATATAGATGCAGGGCAAACCAAATTTTACGCCCTGACCATGCTCCCCTACCCATCCGGCGACCTGCATATTGGCCACTGGTACGCGATGACTCCATCTGACGCCCGTGCTCGCTTCAAACGGATGCAGGGCTATAATGTCCTGTTCCCGATTGGTTTCGACGCCTTTGGCCTGCCAGCAGAAAACGCTGCCATTCAGCACGGTATTCACCCTAAAATTTGGACCACTGCTAACATCGAAAATATGCGCCAGCAGCTCAAATCCATGGGGGCGATGTTCGACTGGCGTCGTGAGGCGATTTCCTCTGATCCCAACTATTACCGCTGGACACAGTGGTTCTTCATCAAGTTTTTTGAGAACGATTTGGCTTACCAGAAAGAAGCACCCGTTGACTTTTGCCCCCATTGCAATACCACCCTGGCACGTGAACAAGTACACGGCGAAGATCGCCACTGTGAACGCTGTGGAACCCCTGTGATCAAGAAAAACCTGAAACAATGGTTCTTTCGCACCACTAACTACGCCGATGAACTGCTCGACTTCTCAGGGATAGACTGGCCAGAACAGGTTCGCACCCTCCAGACCAATTGGATCAATCGATCCGAGGGCGCTTCGGTGATCTTTTTAACCGAGGAAGAGGACGAGATCGAGGTTTTCACCACTCGACCAGACACCCTGTGGGGAGCGACCTTCATGGTTCTGGCGCCAGAACATCCCCTGGCCGCAAAAGTCACAGCACCCTCCCGGGCAGAGGAGGTAAAGGATTATCAAGAACAGGCAAAGCGTATGGGGGATATTCAGCGCGAAACCCTGGACCGCGAGAAAACGGGGGTGTTTACGGGTGGCTATGCAATCAACCCGGTCAATGGAGAACCGATTCCGATTTGGATTGCGGATTATGTGATGATGGGATACGGCACCGGAGCCATTATGGCTGTCCCAGCCCACGACCAGCGTGACTTTGAATTCGCCCGTAAATATGATCTGCCGATTGTGGTTGTGATCCAACCACCAGGGGAAGCACCAATCATCGCTGCTGAAATGAAATCCGCTGTCCCCACCAGCGGTGAGATGGTCAACTCCGGACCTCTGACTGGCACCCCCGGCGAGGAAGCCTTCGATCGCACCGTCGCCTTCCTGGAAGAGAAGGGGATTGGCAAGCGTTCCGTAAACTACCGCCTGCGCGATTGGCTCATTTCCCGACAACGCTATTGGGGCGCACCGATCCCGATCGTGCACTGTCCCAAATGCGGCCCAGTCGCCGTCCCGGAAGAAGAGCTGCCCATTGAACTGCCAGAGGATGTCGAGTGGCTTCCCACGGGGGAAAGCCCACTGAAACTGCATCCCACCTGGCGCTTCACACAGTGCCCCTGCTGCGGTGGTCCTGCCGAACGTGAAACTGATACAATGGACACCTTTATGTGCTCCAGCTGGTACCATTTGCGCTATTTGAGTCCAAATTATGACCAGTATCCCTTTGACCCCAGGGAATATGACTACTGGATGCCGGTTGACCTGTATACCGGTGGAATTGAACACGCCACCATGCACCTCATCTACACTCGCTTCTTTCACAAAGCCTGCCGTGATCTGGGGATTACCAAGGGTGATGAACCTATGCTGAAACTGCGCAACCAGGGTATGGTTTTGGGAGAAGACAACGAAAAAATGTCCAAAAGTCGTGGTAATGTGATCGCCCCTGACGACCTGGTAGCCGCTTATGGAGCTGACACCGTGCGCACCTATTTAATGTTCTTCGCAAGATGGGAGTTGGGGGCACCCTGGAACAGCAGCGGCATTGAGGGAAGCGTTCGCTGGTTGCGAAAAGTCTGGTCCACCTTCCTTGAGCCTTCAAAAGTGACAAGAGAAGCGGATCAAAGCACCTTGCGGGACTTGCGCCGAAAAGTACATCAAACCCTGCAATCCGTCACACGTGATTTTGAGAACCTTAATTTCAATACTGTCGTCTCCGGTTTGATGGAGCTCATCAACGAGATGATCACAGCCAAAGCGCTGGGGGCTTTCACTTCAGAGGCTTGGGAAGAAGCAGAAAGCATCTACCTGCGCATGCTGGCACCGGTCTGCCCACACATTGCGGAAGAATTATGGGAACGCACCGGTCATGCCTATTCCATTCATAATCAAGCCTGGCCAGAGGTCGACGCAGTCGCTGCCAAGGAAGAAGACATCACGTTGATCGTCCAGGTCAATGGGAAGTTGCGAGATCGGCTTATCGTTCCTGCCAATATCAGCGATGAAGAAGCCAAGATGGCTGCATTGAACAGCGAAAATGTTCAACCTTATCTGGAAGGGAAACAGCCTAAAAAGGTGATTTATGTCCCAGGCAGGTTGGTGAATATTGTGGTGTAATCAGAAATTTGGTAGTGGGTATTTGGTACTTGGTATTTGGTACTAGGTGACCCGTCCCGCAGGGAGGGGTTGAAAGTCCCTTCCTTTCAGTGAAGGGATTTAGGGTTAGGTTAATATGGGATCGTTTTCTGCCCCATTATCATAAGAAAATCTTTCATTTTTTGAAGAATAGATACCTGAATCCAAACCACATCTAAAAAAAATAAACACAAACACCAATAAGTAAACCTGAAGGAGTCGTCTATGCACTTTTCAAATCAGAATTGGAAGCAAGTCGAAGATTATCTCAAACACGATCAACGGGTGATCCTCGTTCTGGGCGCCTGCGAACAGCATGGCTATCTCAGTTTGTTGACCGATGTCAAAATCCCTGAAGCCCTGGCGGAGGCTGCCAGTCAGCACAGCGGGGTTCTTATTGCTCCAGCGCTGAACTTCGGCTGCTCCCCTTATTTCTTGAATTACCCCGGCACTATCAGCCTCAGGCTGCACACCTACCTGGATGTGGTCGAGGATATCATCCGTTCCTTGTATGGCTCGGGATTCAGGCAGATCTTGATCCTGAACGGTCATGGCGGTAACACGCCTGTTCGCACACACCTCGTGGAATTAGCCAACCAATTACCAGAATTGCGATTACGCTGGTATGCCTGGTGGACGTCACAAACGGTGGCAAAGATCGCTGAAAAATATAACCTAAAGCCAGAACATGCCAATTGGCTTGAAGCATTTGATTTCACCATGGTCGCCGAAATGCCTCAAGAGCCAAAGCCCTTCCCCCTCCAACGGGAGGATATCCTGGATAAAGCAAATACCCGTGAGGTTTATGGAGATGGTTCCTTCGGTGGGGTTTACCAGGTTGACCCAGCCATCATGCGGGAAATATTGGACGCCTGTCTGGCGGACGTGCTTAATTTATTGAAATTTGAGTGAAAGAGCCTACCCGGGAATATAATCCCAGATGATAACCATTCTTAAGGAGAAAAAATGAACCTGGATCAATTACATGATTTTATTCTCTCAGCTAAAGCCGCCTCCTATGTCGGTGATGGACAACCCGTGGAATCCTCTCGGATACAGTCACACGATCTAGCCTTTTCACGTGGACGTTTTCGCTACCTGGACAGCTATTTCGGCGGTTCTGATTTCATCGGTGAAGAGGTGGTGTATGTGGATGAGTCCCCGGTGTGGGGGATGAACTACTATGGCGCCATCCTCAAGCCAGAGAAAATCACAGCAGCCGAGACAGGGGCGATGATCAAAGCCAGTCTGGCGCCCATGTACGCCTCAGGCCGTTTCCTGGGAGGCTGGAAATATGAATTAGGTGATCTGGTTTACCACGATACCTCCGATGGCGACCTGACCCACTTCACAGGCTATGAATGGATCGAGCGGGATGGTGAGAAGGTCTATGAGCTGTTTTACCATGGAGGCTTGATCCAATAAGCATGCTGAGATTGGCCTGACACAATCTCCTGCGTCAATTGCTTATCTGCAAAATCAGCTAGATCTCAGGAGTATTTCTTAAATCATTACCATTTCCTGATCCCTAGTCCCAAATACCGAAAACCTTTCATTTGTCATTCGCCTTTCCAATCAGGGAGTGCACGCGTTCAGTCCATTTCACATTTCACAACCCACGTAACCAGCCCTAAAGCATCTGTGTTAACCACATTAAAAGCAGATGGTCGCCAACCGTTGACACCTCCCGATCGTCATTGTAGAATCGCATAAGATTGAGATTTTTTGTTTTACAATCGGTCATTTTTACAGAAAAACGTACTTCATTTGAAAGGAGGATTATCCGAAAACACATGTAAGTAGAATGATTTTCAGGCTGAAGTCAGCCAACCAACCAGATTAAACCGGGAAAGTATAGGAACCTAAGCGGAATTTTCTTATGGATTGATCTGAGGTGAATGTGAATCACCCTCATTATGAGTCATTACGATTTTGCACAGACAGACACACGTGAGGGGAACCATTGAAATAAAAATTCGATTTACGATAAGGAGATAATATGTTCAAAATTAACACCCGTACGATTGTTGCCATTGGCATTGGCGGTTCATATTTAGGACCAGAATACCTGGCTGAA
>CAZWDG010000111.1:3866-6129 GCA_964633075.1 uncultured Candidatus Brevefilum sp. | reverse complement strand
TGAGCAATGAAAAATCAGGCTCCCGGTAGATCTTCATCATAAATAATCCCATCGGAAGCGTTCTCGGATTATAATGGAAGAGGTTTGATTCTTATTAGTGAAAGTGCCTCGGAGGTTAAAATGTTCAGAAAAATGATTATCATCGTACTGACTGGCTTGTTCTTATTATCGGTGATTGTTGCTTGCAACCAAGCAACACCCATACCAGAGGTGGTTGAAGTGGATGCCGAAGCCTTGATCCTCGATCGATGCAGCGTTTGTCATTCAACAGATCGTGTATTCCAGGCGAATTATGCTGAGGAAAGATGGTCCGAGGTGATCGATGAAATGATTGAAAAAGGTGCTGATGTCAACGCAGAAGAAAAACAATTGATAATTAATTGGTTGATCTCGCGAGAGTAAACCGTCAACTCATCACACGCTCTTTTTACTTTTCTGATCGAGAAAAAGACATACACAAAGGAGGATAACCATGATCAAAGATATACTACGCGAAGCAGTTGAACGTATGCAATCTGCTCTCGACAATCTTGAGGAAGACCTTACTGGGATCCGCACCGGACGAGCGTCACCCGCGCTGGTGGAACGTTTGCCCATTGAATATTATGGCACCAACACGCCTCTGATCCAGCTGGCATCCATCAGTGTTCCGGAACCACGCCAATTGCTGATCCGCCCTTTTGACCCAACCACCCTCAAGGATATTGAACGCGGTATCCTGGCATCGGATCTGGGTCTGACCCCGAATAGCGACGGCAAGGTCATCCGCCTGACGTTGCCGCAGCTCACAGAGGAACGCCGTCACGAACTGGTCCGTGTCCTCAACAACCGCATGGAAGAAACACGCGTTAAGATCCGCAATGTCCGTCGAGACCTGATCAAGGATTTGCGTGAATTTGAAAAAGAGAGTTTAATCTCTGAAGATGATGAGGAGCGCGGCGAAAAGGAGTTACAGGATCTCACTGATAAGATGAACGAGAAGGTCGAAGAGATCGGCAAGCGAAAAGAGAAAGAAATCATGGAAGTCTAATACCATGACGACATTTGAAGACACACCTCAGGAAATACAAAACATCCCTCAGCACGTCGCGATCATCATGGATGGCAATGGACGCTGGGCAAAAGAACGCGGCTTACCCCGGATGGCTGGTCACCGGGCTGGGACGGAAAATCTGCGCACGATCATCCGTGCCAGCGCAGAATTCGGCATCAAGTACCTGACGCTGTACGCCTTTTCTACAGAGAACTGGACCCGTCCCCGGGCTGAGATCACAGGGCTGATGCACATCCTCTCAGATGTGATCGATCGGGAATTAGAAGAACTAAACCAAGAGGGCGCCCGTCTTGTTCATATCGGTCACCTGGATGGGTTATCTAAAACCCTGCAAGATAAGGTACGCTATGCCATTGACCTGACAAAAGACAATCAACGCATTACAATCATCCTGGCTTTCAATTATGGGGGCCGTGATGAGATCGTCCACGGGATCAAGAGAATGCTAACAGACAAAGTAGATCCAGAAGACGTGAATGATGCTCTGGTCAGTCAATATATGTTCACACGGGATATTCCCGATCCAGACCTGGTTATTCGCACCTCAGGTGAACAACGGACGAGCAATTTCCTGACCTGGCAGACTGTCTACTCCGAATGGTATTTCCCTAAGGTTTATTGGCCTGATTTCAACAAGGAGGAATTAAGGAAAGCCCTGGAAGATTACGCCACCCGTCAACGCCGTTTTGGCGGACTGAAAGACGAGTCCTGATCTCCCCAAACGCCATGCACTCTCAACGCGTTAAAGCAGCCCTGGTCTTTGTACCGCTCATCCTGATCCTGATCTATTTTGGCGGTTGGGCGTTTAACGGTTTTATCACCCTCATCCTGCTGCTGGCCGCGTATGAATATGCCCAACTATTTTCAAGGTTGGGATACCGTCCGCTCGTCCCAGTGTTATGGATAGGGATCACATCCTTCGCCATACAGCGCTGGTTTTTTGACGGACAACACCTGGAAGTCCTGATTTCATTGATCCTTTTCCTGTCTATTATTCCCGCCCTGATTCAATATGAACGGGGAGAGAAAGAAGCAGCCCTGGGTTTCACCATCAACCTGGCTGGTATCCTCTATCTGGGCTGGGTGGGTGCCTTTTTTATCTCCCTGCGCGCCCTGCCCTACGGTTTGGGTTGGATGTTGACTGCGCTACCCGTCACCTGGCTGGTGGATTGTGGCGCTTATTACATTGGGCGGTGGCTCGGTAAGCGA
>CAZWDG010000111.1:0-3856 GCA_964633075.1 uncultured Candidatus Brevefilum sp. | reverse complement strand
GAAACTCAGCCCCAAGAAAACCTGGGCGGGTCTGATCGGTGGACTTATCGCCGGGATCATCAGCGGCTTACTTTTAATCTTATTATGGCGTTCTGTCGGCTTTCTCCCAGCCGGGACACCGCTCTGGCAAGGCGCTGTGATGGGCCTGGTCATGGGGACCCTGACACCATTGGGTGACCTGTTGATCAGTCTGTTCAAGCGCTCAGCTGGTGTCAAGGACACAGGCAACCTGATCCCGGGTCACGGCGGTATCCTTGACCGCATCGACACCTGGATCTGGGGGGCAATGTTGGGCTATTACCTGGTGATGATTTTTTAGTAAAAAGGGATTAGGTACGAGGTACGAGGTATTTGGCACTTGGTACTTAGAAAACCTAATTCCAAATACCGAATACCAAATACCCATTACTTAGCAACCAATATTATATTTTTGTTTCAATTCACAATTCCCCATTCACTATTCACGGTAATTCAAAATAAATCTCCCACTCACCGCCTGCTGGTTGTACCGTTCTTGAATTCAACCCAACAATCACAATCCACGATTTCCCTGGTTTAAGGGGCATTGGATCGCCAACGGCTGTTTCAAAAATAATCGGGCGATCAGTCTCTGGAACCCGCCAGGTCCCATAGGTCACTTTGCCATCACGAAAAAGTAAGGCTGGTTGATATCCGTCCGCCTCCCATAAAACAATATCATGCAGGCTGGGTGCATACTCAATATACTCCGCAAACATCACGATTAAATTATCAAAGGTAACAGGTTCGTCATTATTGCGATCAGTCATCGGCGCCAGGTCCAGCACCTCATCTATCTCTGCCTCCATCCACAGGGCATAATTCCCATTTTCGGGATCATAATGCCACTGCATGATGCTGAAATTGGCATACTCCACACGCAATAATGTCCCAGCCTGATCGCCTGGCGGGGGATCGTCCTGAAAGAACATCCCACGCAGGTCAGGCGGCGCGTTATCCACGCCGATGCTCACCGCGTAATCGGTTAGCGCGCTCGAATTCGCATACACTCCTGTGGCGGAATGCGTCGTTTCGCCACACATGACCGGGCAAGAGACCAAGGGAAAAGAAAATATTCTTTCACCAAGCGCTTCCGACAAGACCTCGTCCACCTGTGGATCAGCACTGCCATAGGCTAAAAGACCCTGGTAGAGCTCAACGAGCTGTGCGTCCACCAATCGTCCTGAGCGGACTGGCCCGATTTCATCGGCGTTTTCTCCATAATAAATCGCCAGAAAGCGATTCATCTGGTGACCGATGAAGTATTCAAACACGAGGTCCGCACTCGTCAGGCCGGCATGAGGGCGCCCCTCACGCGGCCAATTGGAGACCTTGACCATCACCGGTCGCCGGTTAAGATTGGCGGGATCCGCTACGGGTAACCCCGTCAGCGGATTGACACCTGGTTCAAATTGATAATAAGTTGCTGGAGGCAGGGTGGGCGTCGGCCCATCTGTAGGGGGTTGTGCCAGGTCAACCGTTAGAGAGGGTGTCGCCGTCTCGACAGGTTTCCCGGAAGGCGTTAACGACTCCTTATTCAGGCTGGGCGTGGAACCTTTCGGTCCAACCGTCGTACAGGCTGTCAGGATTAAAAGACACCCTACGAGCAAATTAATATGTTTTTTCATGCGGATATTTTTACCCTTATTGTCGTGATGGTGCAATGCATGCCTTTTTTAGCCATTGATCAGTGATGTAAAAGTGTGTATGAAACAAATCTTGCCCACAATTTCAATTTATACTCATTTCTCCCCGCAAAAGGTTTCATAAATTGTGGCGAGATCAAAATCAGGATCAAAATCACCCGGGATGTCACCCCCCACCTCTCGCCACATCCCGCAGATTGCTTCATCAAAAAAACCCGCACTGCGTTCACTTAGCAGGATACTTACATTCTGCGCATCATCCAATCGCCCCATCCGCAAATAACCTTCAATGAAGACAAATAGCTCAGAAACCTCATTGGACTGATCCTCGAGGGTAAACGCCCGGTCCCCAAGCGCAACCACACGCTCCCAATTCCCTCTTTGCCCGGCAAGATCAGCCTCCTCAAAATACAGGCACCAGGTTTCACTGGTAAGTTCATCAAACAGGTGCAAAGGCAGCATTACCCGTTCCTCAACCTCTGTCTTGATCAATGAGAGCTTCGAAAATGGTAGCGCCTGGATCATGAAATCGTTGAAATCTTCAGGGAGCCGTTCGGGATGTTCATAATCCAGCACACGCAAACAACCTGGTGGTTGGTAATACACCACCAGCATCTGGTCGGTGCTGCCGGAAAAGTTTAAGGATCGTATCGATTGCTTTATGGGCAAACCGGGTTCCAATGAAGGAATCTCCCAACCCAGTCGAACGCTCAGGTACTGGACGATGTAATCAATTTGCTGGGAAGTGTTCTCTGGTGCATAGGTCCAATTCAAGATGGCCGTCAGGGAATCATCCTCATAGAGACTGAGGGCTCTCAGGTCGTTGATTACAATGGAGGTTTTGGGTGTCAATCCCGGGATGCGATGGACCATTTGCTGGAAATAGCGTTGCGTCACCAGCCACTCATTCCGATAGAAATTTGCATTCCAAAAATGATAGCCAAGGGACCCGGCAACCAAGAAGGCTACCAACAATATCGTGAGGATCTTCATCCAATTCAGACGGTTCCGATAAAAGAAATGGAAAAGGGAGGCGAACAATAACCCCACCCAGGGCATGAATGCCATGGTAAAGCGACTGTTAAATCGCGAATTAATGTCGATGGTCAGGTTTGTGAGCCAGAAAGGCCAACCAGCAAAGGTCAATCCTACAAAGGCCATGAACAACGCTGAGGTGCCAAACTTAACGCCTCTAGGCTGGTCGGATTCTAATTCCTCCGTCTTGTGGTGTCGCAAGAAATACAGGAAAAGAAATACCAGAACGGCTGTAAAACCAATCAAGGCCAGATAGACAATCCAAAATCCTTTGCTGAATTCACCGGGAGAAAGTTGGGGAAAAGCTCGTTTCCAGGCCACAAAGATGGCGTTGAAAAATTCTGTTAAGTTCTTCAGAGCCCATTCATGGAGGATAAATTCTGACGCCCCTCTACCAACCGGTTGGTAAGTTGGAAATCTAAAAATGAACACCCGCCACAACAGGAAACCCAATGTCCCCAATCCATAAGGGATCATACACAGTATGCTCCACCTAATCCGCCGTTCCAAGCCCAGATTGTGTTTCTTAAGTGCCAACCAGATGATGACAGGACGCACAACCTCCCATCCGAGGAAGTACTCGATCGAGAACTGGCTGAGAACCAGCGCACCCAGTGCAGGGAGGTGCCAGAACAGAACTCGCCACGACCAGTAGCCCTTCGCTGACACCTGGAGAGCGCGCACCATACCAATAAATGAAAATAAGTATAGTGCCATGGCAGCGAAGTGGTGATTGTATATAATTGCCTGGGGATGTCCCAGGAACCCAGGATAAATCGCAAACAGCATGGCCGCCCATAAAACTTCCATCTCCTGCTCTGGCCATATCAACCGGAGCAAGTGCCAAAACAAAACCGTACAGAGCCAGAACAGAAGCAGTGAAGTAATATGATAGCCAATCGGTTGCTCACCCAAGAAAGTTGTCAGGAGCATAAAAATCCAAGCGGAGTGTGGCCGATCCAGCGCGACAAATTCTGGATAACCCCCAGGGCCAAACAAATGATTGATCCAGGCATACGGCCAATCATCCCAGTAATAGCCTAATGTGGGGATCAGCAAACCATAAGCCAGGATGCAGAGTACCAAAAGAAGCCATGGGACTGCATGTGATGAAACAATCAATCCATTAACTTTCTTATTTTGCATAGTCAAAATAT
>CAZWDG010000110.1:0-6145 GCA_964633075.1 uncultured Candidatus Brevefilum sp. | reverse complement strand
ACAACACTTCTCGTTATAATAGGTTAGAGGTTTAAAAGATGAATTTCCAAATTAATCCCATTGAGCGACAGGACAGATCTCTGATCAGCGATGTGGTCCGAAGCTTATGGGGGAACTCAGTCATTATTGTTCATGGGGACCTGTTTAATACCAATAATTTGGAGGGATTGAAAGCCATCCTCGATGAAAGGCTCGTGGGTTTCCTCCACTACCAGGTGCGAGGGGAGGAATGCGAGATCCTCACATTGGCCAGCCTGCAGGAAGGGATGGGAATCGGCTCGGGGCTGATGGAAGCGGTGGAAAACCTTGCCAGGAAACAAGGCTGCCGTTTGCTGAGCCTGATCACCACCAATGACAACCTTCATGCCCTGGGCTTCTACCAGCGCCGTGGATTCCACCTGGTCGCGCTCTATGTCGGACAGGTGACAATCTCGCGGAAGCTCAAACCCTCGATCCCCGAGATTGGAGAACACCGCATCCCGCTGCGGGATGAACTGCGACTGGAAAAACAACTGACATGATTCGAATTAACGATTACCATCGGCTTACCGTTAAGGCAATGCGGATGGCCAAGCTTTCCCAGACCCCCCTTTGGATCGTCCTGATCGTTGTGATCCTGACGGCATGCTCCGCAATCACAGTATCGGACGAAACCGCATCAGCGCTGATGGCTGAACCCCAGCCTGACCCAACAAACACATCCGAATTCAGCCAAGCAAACAAGATTTTGGATTTACCCAAATCGGATGGACCACTGCTCCTTATCCAGACCGATGTCGACGCTTATCAAATTATGGACCTCAAAAAACAGGTCGCAATACCTTTTCTCCCCCCGGGTGGGAATCAGGGATACGATCTGGCAAAAAACCTCTCCCCCAGCGGTTCACAAATGCTGTTTCCCATCAACCAGGAAGAAATTAGCGTGCTGTCCTTCCAAACAGGTCTCATTCACACCACCTATAATCTTCAAAGCGATCCACCTGTTTTCCAGCTGGAAGCGGCCGCCCAAGCAGCCCATCGTGCCCTACCAGAGCTGCCCTATTCGGAGGAAGCCTTGCTGGAAGCCCTCCAGGACGCCTTGCTGAGATCTAAGTTGAATATCAAATGGTTTGGCAACGAACGCTATCATCTGATCGTCCTAGAGGGGACAGAGACCAGCACTCACCTGGTCCTTGATGATCACCAAGGGGGTTCACAAGAACAGCTTGAAGCAGCGCCTGCTCTGGTAGAGGATTATTGGATCAGCCCGGATAAAACCGCCATCCTGCTTAAAAAAAGTACTATCTTTGAACCAGGGATCTTTCAGGACGATGTTTATTACCTCGTTGACCTGCCAGGACGGTCGGTATCGCCCATCCCCCTGCCGGAAGGTATCTACAACCCAATTGTTTCTTGGCTTTCATCGCAAATCATCGGCATCACTCACCAGACCCGACCGGCAGGTGGCAACGATTTCTCTATTTATAACAGCCTCACCAAGGAAACCACCCAGGTGATCGCAGGTGCTTTTACCTCGATCCACTTGATGGGTGAGCATTTCCTGGTACTTCGGCAGCGTGACACCCTAGAAACCAAGCTGGAAATCCGGACCTTCATGGGGGAGCTGATTCGGGATGTAACGATCCATGACCGCTGCTCTTATCAGTCAAAGATCGATGAGCAAATCCTGCTTAATTGCCAGGCGCAAAGCCTGTTAATAAATGAAACCTTACAAACGACACCCTTTGGTGAACCAATTACCCTCCTCTCCCGTGCTCCAGAGGGCGACGCCATCATCGTTGTGGATATTTCTGGAACAATCCGCCTCCTGGATGATGCGCTTCAAATGCAGGCAATCATCACGCTTGATGACTCACCGCGCGAGATCCTCTGGCTGCCAGATGCCACCGGTTTCCTCTATCGCACCTACGGTCAACTTCACCTTTACGACCTTGCCTCACAGTCAAGCCAATTATTGCTCACCTCCGATTTATGGAGCGATTACCGAAACCTGAATGCAGTCTGGATCAAAACAGCTGATTGATGCGCTCAGATTTACCAGATTATCAACAAACCCGTTGATAAAATCCTCTCGAAATAGGCAACCTGAAAACATCTGACGACGAGGAAATGAAACGATCAGCACATTCATCACAGCTAGACAAATTGGTAAATGATTTTAGACGAAATACGTCCTCTACAGGATGCCACACTGCGGTAAAATTGAACTGATACTTAATGCACTGTACGAAGAGGTACCTATGAAAGTATTAATTTTAGGCGGCAAACGCTTCCTGGGCATTGCCCTGATCGAAACACTCCTACAGGCGGGTCACGTCCCAACCCTTTTTAACCGGGGGCGCACCAACCCTGAGCTTTTCCCAAAAATTCAAAACCTGGTTGGCGATCGAGAGGACGATTTAAGCCCCCTCAAGCGCAGAAATTGGGATGCTGTCATTGATACCAGCGGCTTTGTCCCGCGCGTTGTCGCCAAATCCGCTGCATTTCTTTCAAGCAGGTGTGAAAGCTACACTTTCATCTCATCCGTCTCCGTTTATCGAGATTTTCAATCTCCCGATATTGCTGAAGACTATCACCTGGCGCAGTTGGAAGACCCCGATAACGAGGATTTCACTGGGGAAGCCTACGGTCCGCTCAAGGCATTATGCGAATATGAAATCCAGCAGAATTTTGACGGGCGCTTGCTCGTCATCCGCCCCGGCTTGATCGTCGGTCCGAACGACCCAACCGACCGCTTCACCTATTGGCCATGGCGCGTCTCCCTGGGGGGTAAAGTGCTGGCACCCTCCCCACCCAGCGCTAACCTGCAGTTCATTGATGTGCGCGATTTAGCCGCCTTCATCGTCAAGATGATCGAAAAGAAAGCGGAAGGTGTTTATAATGTCACCGGCCCCAAGAAACCAGCCACTTTTGGATCGTTACTGGTCGCCTGCCGGGAAGCCGCCCTGAGCGATGCCAGATTCATTTGGGCTGATGAACCTTTTTTACTAAGAGAAGGGGTCATACCCTGGACCGACCTGCCCTTGTGGGTGCCCTCAACCGATCCGGCCTTTTGCGGCTTTTATAGCATCAACATCAACAAAGCCATCAAGGAAGGCTTGAATATCCGACCACTATCGCAGACTGTCTCGGATACCCTGGCATGGCTCAAAACCCGTCCTCCAATGAATCAATTGAAGGTGGGCATGGAAGCCACCAGGGAGAGGGGGCTTCTAATTAAGTATCAAAAAGAAATGGAAGGCTGAAGCAATTAATAGCTTTCCCAATGGACGCGGTCAGGATTGTACTGCGTTCGAGGGGGTTTTTCCTCTGCGGGATAACCCACATAAATCACATTTAAAGGTTTGACATGCTTGGGAAGCTTTAATATCCCCGCGATTCTTTTCGTGAAAATAAAAATGGGGTGGACACCGCACCACACCGTCCCCAAGCCCAAATCGACAGCCGCCAGCAGGATGTTTTGGGTGGCGGCGCTGCAATCCTGCAACCAAAACATCGTGGCACCCGGGTGTTTGAAGAAGGACATGTTTCCACAGACCACAATCGCCATGGGGGCATTGATCTTGCCAAACATCAGCGAAGCGCGGATCGAGCTCAACTTGTCAGGGTCTGTGACCACCACAAATTCCCAAGGCTTGATATTCATGGCGGAAGGTGCCGCCATGGCAGCCTTGAGTAAGGATTCAATTTTCTCAATTTCAACCGGTTTTTCTTGATATTTTCGAATGCTTCGTCGGGCGAAGATGGTATCCAGCATAGATTCAGGTCCTTCGATTGTTTTATTGAACCCATCAATTGTACCTGAATATCAACACAAATTAATCTTCATCCAACCTGGATCAATATCACCCTCACCTCAATCCTCTACCTCGGGGAAGGAGAGGAGGAAAGAATGAGTAAAGCATTGTCAAAATTCTTGCTTAGGGTATTTGTCAATAGCCGCTTAATTTTCAATCAGGCATGTGCGGATGTATGTTTACTACCAAAACAAAAAACACAAGTGCTATCCGGATTTAATAAGAAGAGATTTCCCATTATGCTTAAATATGATCAATCAATCCCTCTCCCTGACCAAGGGAGAGGGCAGGGTGAGGGTTCCTTCTTGATCGCGAAGGTCTCCTGACCGAGCACAGACTATTTCCGGATAAAAAAGAATTATGCCTACAAGACGAGACATGATCATTAAATCTAAGTATTGTTCTTTTTTTGTCATAACCTCAATAAGAGTAGCATTATTCTCTGCAAATACTCGGTCCAGATCCTTGAGCACATCAATATTTCAGAACCTGATCACCCGGAAAGCTTTTTCAAAAATGTGCTCGGTTCGGAAATTATCCCTTTTTAGGTTTTTACTTTCTGCATGCAATCCTATGTCAATCACACCTGTTAATTGGAGGGGGCTTTACCTTATCTTGGGTTCCAATCTTAACTTCGCCCGATCAGAGACAGCAAACCTTCCCCTAACTCCGCCGGCGTTTCCAGCATGGGCATGTGTCCTGCCCTGGAGATCACCAATAATTCCCCCTCAGGAAGCAACACCGCCATCTGCCTGGCTTCTTCCAGGCTGATGATCTGGTCTTCTTCCCCTGCCACCACCAAAGCTGGAACATCTATCTGGGGCAGCAGGTCAGTGCGGTCTGGCCTTTCTGCCATACCCATCGCAGCACCAATGATGCCAACTGGATCCGTCTTGGCGATAATAGCATGGGATCCTTTGCGAATTTCCTCATCCTTCGTTAACCTTGGAGTTAGTGACTCCGCCAGCGCTAGCGCACCCTTCACTCTGACCTGGGCAATCGTTACATATCGCCCGGCGCGCGCTACCGCTGAATCTGCCACCGCCCGGCTGGTGATCAAACCCAACCCGGCCAGCCTGTCTGGGTATTGCGCGGCAAATGCCAGCGTAATATAGCCCCCCATCGAATGACCGCACACAATCGCTTGTTGAACGCCAAGAAAATCAAGCAAACCAGCCAGGTCATCTGCTAACAGAGCCATGCTGTAAGGGCCTTCCGGCGCGTCACTCTCCCCATGACCGCGCACATCCAGCAGGATTACACGCTGATTGCCCAGGTGTGCTGCCACCATCGGCTGCCAGATTGTGCGGTCCAAGCCAAAACCATGAATCAAGACGATTGGTACGTTATCCTGACCAAGAACCTCGTAACCCAAGTCAATCCCATTGACCTTTGCTTTCATTCTTGCCTATCTTTCTTATGATGCTCCGTCAGCCGATCCCTGATAAACGCGATCGCTTTTTCCTCGCTCTTAACCTCACCGCTCGCCTGCGCCTCCGCCAATTTTCCCAAAAGCTGTCCAATCTTTTTGCCCGGCGTAAGCCCAAAAATGCTCTGGAGCTCATCCCCATCCAATAACAATATGGGCGTTATAACCTCATCCTTATGTTCCCACCAGGCAGATAGCATTGCTTTGGCGACCAGTAATGCCTGAGCCCATTTTTCCTCTAGCAGGGTCGCTTCATAGGTCGCCAGGGTATCGGCTAAGGCATGCAATCCAATTGCCACACCCACCTCACCAGCTTTTTGATAAAAGCGATAAATCTCACGCCGTGTGGGCGGATCCTCCCGGTTGATCAACGGTAACAGGCGCATATGGTAGCGCACTAGTGTGCGGATCCAATCGGATTCGGCGTTGCTCATCCTAAGGCGTTTCGCAGTTTCCCAGGCTGAATCAGCGCCAACCCGATCATGACTATAAAAATGCAGCCGTCCATCCTCACCAGTCTCCATCGTTTGTGGTTTACCACTATCATGCAGCAAAGCCCCCATCAGCGCCAGGCCGCGTTTCGATCGACCTGGTGTGACCTCATCCTCAAAGTAGGTTTTGATATCCTCAGCATGCAGCTTTAATTCAGCCTGCGCCTGACCCAACCACCTTGGCGTTCTCTTCGGGACATCAACCCCATTGCACAGGGCTGCCAGCAATCTGTCGTAATGTGCAATAACCCGGATAGTGTGATCGAACAAGGATAACACATGGGGAGGTGAGGCTGGGACCGTCTCCAGGTCCATTAATGGCGGTATCAAGGTTCTGAAAACATCAAACCGGTAACAATCAGCCATCCCCAAAGCCGGATCAGGACCTTCCAAGATCCTGAAGAATTCGTCACGCTGGCGTTCAAAGG
>CAZWDG010000109.1:0-6165 GCA_964633075.1 uncultured Candidatus Brevefilum sp. | reverse complement strand
CCTCAAGAATTTATGATAATATTTTTTATTCCTAAGCTGTTTTATCCAAGTAAATTTATATAATTAATAATAATTTTTGGTATAACTTTAACTTTTCTAAATTCTTATTAAATATTCTTGTTTACGGACAATTTTTTCCATCCGAATATCTCTCAATCATCATAAAGAAGTCCTCTTGCCCATCATTAGCATATTCACCACAGGGATGTAATGGAAGGACACTCACTTCCGGCCGGGCAAATAAAGGCAGGGCTGGCAAGACCGTGATAAATGCTTCCTCGGCTGCCCGCACAGCCTGCTGAGCATCTTCCGGCAGCGCCTGCAAGGCTGAGACACAGGCCGCAGCATACCACTCATCCTCGAGACCAGCGATATTTGTACCTATCCAATCATTGACCTCGGAGGGGATTTGCCAGCTCAGATAAAGTTCGCAATCCAACCCGGGGTTGGGCTGCCAGGAGATCAACCCCAGGTCAAAAGCTCTTCCGAAGATGGGACCGGCTGGACCAGGCGCATACAGTTCTTCCGCTGGCATACTCGTCACATGGACCTCCACCCCACAGGCTTGTAAAGAACGGCCGATGGTCGAAGCCAGATCTTGATGGAAACCAGAGGTTGTGGTCAAGAGCGCCAGTGAAAGGGGGGTCCCAGCTGGCACACCGGGCACGTCCCAGGCCTGGAGGGATGTCTCAGGATTTCCATCCGAGTCACGCCATCCGGCATCCTCCAACAAATCCCTCCCTAAAGCAGGATCGTAAACGAGTTGGCTTGATGTTTCCAATTGGGAACGTGCAGGCGGGAGAAAACTGGGCCATACCTCCCCCAAACCAAGCATCGTTTCATCCAACAGCGCCTGGCGATCCAGACAGGCTGCCAATGCCTGGCGGGTGCGTACATCCCCCAGTAGATTGGGACGGGCTTCATTATAAAAAACGTTGCCCTCATCATAGGTGGAAGATCGAACGCCAAAAACCAACTGCACCCAGGTAAGACCCTCCTGAACATGCAGGTTGAAGCGTTCATCAGCCCGAATATCAGCCAGCAGTTCCGGATCACTTTCCAGGCTGAAGGATGCATCCAGTACATCGCACAGGCCTGATCCCAGGTCCGCCCAGGCTTGTGTCCTCCCGCCGACTACCAGACGGTAGACGATTTCATCCAGGAAAGGCAGCCCCTGTTCTGAGAAATAATAGTATGGATTGGGTTCAAAGTGAATTGCCTCGGTTGCCCATGAGGTCAACTGAAACGGACCATAACTCAGGACCTGTGATGCCAAACGTTGATCGTTGGCTAACACCTCCCAACCTTCAGAACCGCTGAATAAATGTGCGGGTAGCGGCCTCCAAAAAAAGCGCTCTGGCTCCGCCGTCGTAAATCCGGGTTTTCCTTTCCATTGTATGGATTGCGAATCGATGGTCTGATAAGCCTCGGTGCGTTCTTCCGCCCATTTGAGCCCGGGCGCTTCTGGTGCGCTTGCCAATTGATAACTGAAACGGGAATCGTTCGCAGTCAACACTGTCCCGTCTGACCAGGTCAACCCTTCCCTCAGATGAAAATCGACCACCATCTGGTCCATCTCAAGCGGTGCCTCACCATCCCAGGTGAGGGCACACTCCGATTGGCGACACCCACTGGGGTGGACCGTCACCCCGGCTTTCAGCACCACCAACTGCCCCTGCGCATCCACCACGGTTTGCCCCCCCTGGACAGCGACCTGTTCCAGGCGCAGATCCCCATCCGTGAAATTGGGCTCCTTCGCCAAGCTCCCGCTTACCAAGACCCCATCTACCCGCTCAAAGGGGGCCTCCAGGAGCATCGCCAGAATATTGGTTTTGCTGGTTGTCTTGAGCCCATCATAGGGGAACAGGCTTTGGGGCAATTCGCTGGTACAAATCGTTAACCGCCTGGGTGTCTCCAAGGTCCACGTGGGCGTGGGAACGGGTGCGGGAGCCACAGTCTCAACCAGGCTGGTTTCTGTGGGAGACTGCTCCGTTGAGGGTGCCTTACAGGCTGACAATAAGAGGACCAATATCAACAATAGGCACCAGCACTTCATCAACTTGTCCAAGTATGCCCCGCCTGTAGAATCCTTACGCATCATCAAAATCATCCATATAATCAGCCGAATCATCCTCAAAGCGCAAGCGCAAGTAAGAATGGTACCTTGGCAGAGAAATCTGGCCTGCCTCAACCGCCTCTCGCACGGCACAGCCTGGCTCATGGGTGTGGGTGCAATCGCTGAATTTACATTCTGAGACAAGATCACGCATCTCTACAAAATACGCATCCAGCTCCTCCGGTTCGGTATCCCACAAAGCCAAAGAACGGATGCCCGGCATGTCCGCCACATAGCCCCCCACATCCAAAGGAAACAACGCCCGCACCTGGGTGGTGTGGCGTCCCTTCGATGTTGCCTCACTGACTTTTCGGACATGCAACCCAAGCTCCGGTTGGATGGCATTCAGCAAACTGGATTTGCCCACCCCTGAAGGCCCTGTCAGGGCGGAAATTTTTCCCTGTAATTGATCACGCAAGGCATCCACGCCCTCTCCGCTGTGGGCGGAGGTGTAAAGCACAGGATAGCCCAAATGGACATAATTTCCAAAAATGGCTTCAGCCTCCTCACTGGTCACCAGATCAATTTTATTGGCGACGATCACCGCTCCGATATGTTGCTTCTCAGCAATCACCAGGAAACGATCGAGCATGCGTAAATGCGGCTCCGGTTCTGCACAGGCAAAAACAGTCACAATTTGGTCGGGATTGGCTAAGAGAATCTGGTGGAATTCCCGTTTGATGCCAGTCCGGACGCGCGAGAAAAGGCTCCTTCGCTCGTGCAGGGACTCAATCGTCCCAGTACCATCAGCCTGTGTCCTGATCGTGACCCGATCGCCCACGGCAACAATGTCCCCTTCAGCTTCATCCTGCTTTAATCGACCCCGCAACCGGCAGACGTAATTCCCAGCCTCAGTCGCCACCGTCAGGAATCCTGACTGGGCGCGGATCACCAAGCCTTCCAGAACACGAGTCAAAGGATCTTTCTCCTATGGGGTCTCAGCTTCTCCCTCCCCTCCGACAGGCGTGTCACTCGGCCATGGCGTCAAAGTGGGGTAAGGTGTCTCCGAGGGAATGGGCGTGATCGAAGCAACGATATAGGGATCAGCCTCCCAGGGCAGCACGTAACCGTAATTGGTGTAATCAGAGAAATACAGAGAGACCGCCCTGCGAAACACCGGCGCAGCCATCTCCGATCCCTCCCCCGCGTTTTCCAGAATAACAGCAACAGCGATATCCGGTCGACCCTCGATGTCCATCTGCGTGTAGCCAGCAAACCAGGCATGGGATTCACCAAAGGGGTTTTGTGCGGTTCCCGTTTTGCCATAAGCCACATAGGGCATCGTGCCTAATTCACGGTGGGCTGTTCCCCTGGCCTCCTTAATCACCCAGCGCATGGCTTCCGTGATGATGTCCAGATTCTCCTCTGAGACCGGCAGGGTGCCGGTGACTTCAGGCTCAAAGACGTAAGATGGCTCACCGTCTTCGGGTGCTATTTGGTCGACCAATGCCGGTCGATAGAGCGTGCCGCCATTTCCGACCGCCGCCACAAAAGCCGCCACTTGCAAGGGCGTCACCGTCATATCCCCCTGACCGATGGCCAGTTGCACGTTGGCATCACAGGAATCAGTGTTTTCTGTGATATTCCCTGGTTCTTCGGGAATCTCGATGCCGGTTTCCTTGCCCAGTCCAAAATCGCGCGCCATATCGGCAAGTGCACTGGAATAGCCCTCCAAATACAGTCGTTCCCCAATCGTGTAGAACCATGGGTTGCAGGAACGCATCAAGCCTTGTGGCAGCGTCAGATCGCCGCTAGGGGGTCTCTCTTTTTCTAAAGTCCAATCAAAGAGCTCGACGCCACACACAAAAACCGAATGACCGCAGTACATTTCCGATTCTTCTGTGAAGACGCCCGTTTCGAGGGCGGTTGCCATGGTGATGATTTTGAAAACAGACCCCAACGGATATTGACCGCTGGCTGCCCGGTTGAAGACGGGGTCCCCTCTTGAGGCATAGGGGTTTTCAGCATAGACAAAGTTCATATTATTGATATCAAACAGGTTTGGGTCAAACTGGGGGTTGGAAACCATTGAGATCACCCGACCGGTATCCATTTCCATGACAACGATGGCTCCCAAATAATTCCCCAGGGATTGTTGCAGATAGTACTGCAGGGTGGGGTCAATCGTCGTGGTGAGAGACTGACCTGGTGAAGCGCCTTTCTCCGCCAGCTTGCTGAGGATCTTGCCATCCGCATCTTTTAAATACAAGGAAGCGCCGCGTTCCCCAGAGAGCTGATCTTCAAAAGCCCATTCCAGGCCAGTGCTGCCAAACCTTTCATTCAACGAATAACCCCGGCGCAGGTAGTTATATTGATCTTCCTCGGAAATATAGGTCAGATGCCCTACTGTCTGAGGTGCAAGCCCACCCTCATAGTAATAGCGTGAGGAATAATAATTGAGGAAAACACCACTCAGTGAGCTCAGCGCACGCATATTCTTGTTCGCCTCTGATTCGGGGACCTCCCCTAATGAGATGTAATCCCCTGGCAGGGAATTATCGACCATCTCCACGAGCTCACTCACTTGATAGATCGTCAGCCGAGCCATTGTCTGATAAAAGGAACCCATCAAATCCGGATTAAGCCCACCGGGCGTGAAGCCAATCGCGACAATATCCTCCTGAGCCGCAATGGGGGAACCATCGTTGGCATAGATATTGCCGCGCGGTGTGGTCGTTCGAACAATCTCAAGGACATTACCGCCCATCAACTCTGGAAAGATCAGGCCTTCATGCCATTGGATGCGCCAATCGCCTGCTTCTCGTACCAGGTTAAATTCGATCTGGCGTGAAAGGGTGCCAAAAAAATAGGTGTTGTAATTCATCCTCACCGATGCCGCAGCTGAATCAGGATTGGTGAGCGAAGAGAGGATCTCATAATCAATACCCGTATCAAATTGCAACGTCATCGCCACGGCAGCATCACGATACCTGGCAGTGAAATCTTCTTCCGAAACCCTGCTACGGGCATCGGTCGTAAGCGAATGGTACATTGTGGCGAAATCATCCTTCTGCCAGGCCTGCATGAAAGCAGCGATGGCTTGATCCACATCCGGTGCAGGGGTGATGAATACCTGAGGGTCAGGCAGGGTGGCAGTGGGCGTTGCCGCCGCCTCTGGATCGATTGGAGTCGGACGCGACGTACAGGCTGTGAAGGTTATCAACAAGACCAGGGTCAGGATCAGCACTTTTTTCATTTAAGGTCTCCAAAATTGCGGATGAATACGTGCTCTTCCGCATCTTAATTTCAGGAAATGATTATACTGGCTCATTCGTCAGATGGGGGAGTCATCGTGGGCGTCGGTGTTGGCTTTTCTGTCACATAGGGTTCCACTTCCCAGGGCATCAAACCGCCGGGGTCCTCATAATTCGAGAAATACAAAGAAACTATCCGGCGAAACACAGGCGCGGCCATCACAGAGCCTTCACCGCCATTTTCCACAATCACCGCCACGGCAATATCCGGACGTTGGGGATCATTTTGACGAGAATAACCTGCAAACCAGGCATGTGCCGGACCGCTGGGCGTTTGAGCTGTGCCGGTCTTCCCTGAAACTGGGACCTCAAGCTCACCCATCGCCCAATAGCCTGTCCCTCTCGGCTCTTCCACGACCATCTGAAGCCCTTGTTGCACAGCGGCAAGTGTTTCCTCTGAGATGGGCAATTTTCCTTTCACCTCAGGGGCAAATTCATATGTCAACGCACCGGATGCTGGCTTGATTGAGGAAACGAGCGCGGGGCGGTATAAGATGCCGCCATTGGCGATGGCCGCATAAAACGCGGCAACTTGCAAGGGGGTCACCAGGACCTCACCCTGACCAATCGCAATTTGGGCGTTGTTGACGCAGGTGCCAGCCGTTTCAGGAATATTCCCGGCTGCCTCTAAAATCTCAATCCCCGTTAAAGCCCCGAGCCCAAATCCGACCGCCATTTCCGACAAGGCATCTTCCATGCCTGCCATAAATAAGGACTCCCCGATTCTATAGAACCAGGGATTGCAGGACCGCATCAAGCCCTCTATCAAGGTTAAATCGCCACTGGCAGCAACAC
>CAZWDG010000108.1:0-6184 GCA_964633075.1 uncultured Candidatus Brevefilum sp. | reverse complement strand
TCAAAAATATTAATAGAGAAGCAGACCAAAAACCAGGCCAGAATTCACCGACATCCAAGACAACTTGAAAGACCCCTCCTAATACCAGGCTGCCCGCAGCAAGGCAGCCTATGGGGAGGATTATTTTATCAATCCACTTGCGGTCACTTTTTTCCAATGTTTACGTTATTCCTTTCTGTGGTGAGCGCAGCACCTGCCACGAATGCATGACAATCCAAAGAACCCAAAATATTGCTGCTGTCTGAAGGGGGATGAGAAAACGCGGATTATCCCCATGATCGAGCATGGAAGATGCAATCGATGTCGCCCAAACCGAGCCTGCCAGCAACCACATAAATGGGGTCAATGCCCAAATCCGCCGCAAGTATTTGGCAAAAACTGCGCCAATTGTGGAGAGGATAAAAACCATATTTGCAGCAAAAATCAATGCACGCGCAGCAAGAATCAAACCATTTAAAACACTTACCAAAAAATCCGAGTGGATATGTGTGCTAGACCAGTAGACAGGCGCTCGCCAGAACAACCACCAACCCTGGGCAACTCGGGCAAGGTATTGCCAAGGATGGCTCAGGATCAATTGGACTGAGATATGTTGCAAGGTTCGGGAGAGTTCATAAAAGTTCATCCCAGTTGCCTCTTGCAGCGCTGGGATCGCCTCCCAGATTGCGTTGCCCTGTGTACCGCGTTCTGCCATCCGTAGCTCGCGATATGCCAGGTAGACATCACGCAAGGTTCCATACTCCTCGGGCACATCTTCAAAATAATACCCTGTATGTTGCACAAGGTGATAGCCTGACATCGTCGTCAGGCTGAAGACATGGTAATTGGATTGAATCCACCACATCCAGCCTCCGACTAAAAGGATCGCCGGCAATAAGATACTCACCAGTGCTTTCCAATTCAACCTGAGTTTCTTGCGGTCAAAGTGTATCGCCAGAAAGACCGCCAGCCAAATTGGCATAAAAATGAATAAAGGGCGTGTGAGCGTTGCCAGGGCTGCGCTCAGCCCAATCCCAATTCCCACCCAAATAGATTGAAGTTTTGGGTTCTTCAGCCATAAAAAAGCGCCCAACAAAGCAACCACCAGCCAGAAGGTCGCCAGGGTTTCTGTTAGAAGATTGGCTTCAAAGAAAAACTGACCGGGATTGAGCGTGTGCGCCAAGGCGACAATAGCACCAAAAAATGGCTTGCCGCTGGCTTTCCACCCAATCCAGAACCAGGCCAGGGTGATCCCCAAGCCCAACGCCAGTTGAGCAGCATAAACCGCCAGATCGGGTCCGATAACAGCCATAAAAGCCGGATAGCCAGGGGTGCGTGTCCCATCGTAATCGTTGAACCCTCCCAAAATGGTATTCGCTGATCGGCGGTAGCTGGCTGTGTCGCTGTAGGAGACAGCCGGGTAAGTGGTGAATAAGATCACCCGCAACGAGATCGCAACGACGAGGACAATAAACAGCCAAGTCCTAAGATTCTTTTTATCACTCGCCATCAAAACCTTCCAAAGCGCTCTCAGCCCGAGCACGCCAGGTGTAATTTGTGGCGGCTAAACGGGCAGCCTCACCGAGACTTTCACACTTTATAGGATCCGCAACCAATGCCTGTATAGCCCTTTTCCAAGCGCTAAGGTCACCCGGTGGACAGAAAATAGCCTTGGTTTCATCAAGGACTTCATGGATCACCGGTAAATCACTGCTGATGATGGGTCGACCTGATGCCATATATTCAAACATCTTCATCGGGCTGGCAACCTCAGCCGAATCCCCGCCGCCACTCCCCGCGATCGCCGAGCTATAGGGCATGAGCAGAACATCAGCCGCTGCCTGGTACTTGGGGAGACGATCATGATCGACAAAGCCCGTCAGGGTAATATTCTGTATATTTTCTGATTTTATCCGGTTTTTCCAAAAAACAACATCATCTGCTTCGCCGCCCACCCACAGGAAATTGACTGAAGGCAATCCTTTTGCTAAATCCAGCATCAAATCCATCCCGCGTCCAGCATAAAAATGCCCGGTGTATCCGGCAGTAAAGCCCCTGAGCAAACCCAATTCCAGCCTGGTTTTGCTTGGTGAAGGCAGGTTTTGATACTCCTCGAGATCGACGCCATTTGGAGCCACAAGGATCTCGAGTTCATCAGCCGTTAAATTAAAATCAGCCTTCAAAACATCCCGTAACGATTTTGTGTTGGTCAACAGCCTGCGACGAGTGCTGGAACCATAAAACTGGCGGAACAACCACGGACCCAATTTGCCGGTCACACGATCATGTAGTTCCAGCACCACTGGAGTCCTTCGCCATAAGGCGATGACTGCCGCCTGCAAAACCCAGGTGTAAATCATATCGGGGTAGAATTGTCGGGTCAGTTTGACGGCTTTGTAGGCAAAATCATAACGCTTGAAGGCAAGATTTTCCTTGAGCCAGCGGATTTCAAAGGGTTTTCGCAGTCCGTAATGAGCCCATACATCCTCCCAGGCACTATCTACATTTCCTGGCACCAACAAGGTGACCTCATGCCCTAATTCAGCCAGAGCATGGGTCGCTTTGACAACCTGGATGCTATTGGCAGTGTTCGAGGGAACAAATGAGGCAGCAATACAAAGGATTCTCATGCACGTATCTACAAGATGGTGGTCAGCCAAAGAACAATGGCTGGGAAGCGAATTTACTAACTGAATAATCACGCCATCGTCTGCATTTATACCACATGTAAGGCCTTTTAAGTCTTATTGCCGGATTGGGGACTTCTTATGAACAGGGTGAACACGAGAAATGATTTTCTAAATCCGCGTCAAGTTACTCTCTCATGCCAGTGATCTTGGTATCTGAACCCCCTCACAAAAAGCTGATCTCACATCATACCTGGAAAATTGAGGTCTCTCTCCATTCAGAACACTTGACGACGGGCAATTCCCACATTCAGTTTGACCCATTTTGATCGAGTTATAAAAATAAATCAAATTTTGAAGTAAAATGAGTGTCCTAAGAGTGTTTTTGGTGTTAATCTTAAAAAACCCACACTGGGAACCGTTTTGTGAATAACCAAATTAAACATCCTTTACCCAAAAGAAACCTTTTGAACTACCCGATTGCCATTCAGTTGCTAATGTTCCTTGGAAAAGTCCTGCCGCGGAAATCAGGATTAAGCCTGGCGACTTTTATTGGTACACAAATTGGTCAAAACCAACAGGATCCAAAAGTCAAGGCAATTCGCGCCAATCAATGGGTCATTCACAACCAATCCCTCACCGATGAAGCCCTCGAGGAATTACCAAAAATCGTCTTCCGGTCAGCCGCGAAATGCTTTTTTGATTATTTCTACTTCTTATCCAGGCCGAGAAAGCTGCAAAATATCGTTGATTACAGTTCAGAGGTCGAAATTGCCTTTACACGGATTAGAAATAATGAACCCTGTGTGTTTGTCTGTCCCCACTTGAGCAATTTTGATCTGATGGGATATGCGCTCAGTCTTAATCATGTGAATGTACAGGTGCTTTCATTTCCAAACCCAACCAAATATTACAGCTGGCAAAATAAGCTTCGGGAGAGTATTGGCATCACGGTCACACCGATGAGCCTGAGCGCTTTCAGGCAGGCCAGGAAACGCTTGCGAGAGGGAGGCAGCATCCTGACAGGTCTTGACCGCCCATTAACCGATACACTCAACGAAAAACATCAACCGACCTTTTTTGGGTACAAGTGTAATTTACCGGTTGCCTACGTCAGGATGGCAAAGGAAGCCGATGCCCCTGTCATGGTCATGGCAGCCTCATCCCAGCCGGGTGGTCGATATTTGTTAGAAGGATCTGATCTGATCTCGATGGAGTCATTAGACGATCCTGACACAGAAATTGTTACCAACGCTCAAAATGTATTAGAGCAGGCGGAATCATTGATAAAAAAATATGCGCATCAATGGGCTATGTTTTATCCCTTATGGCCAGAATTCTTGGGCATATAAACACAATCTTGAAAGGATTCATCATGCCAAAGGTAGAAACACATAAAAGAGAAAATGACATCTTACTCGGGTTTCTAGAACGTCCAGCGTTGAAATGGATGGCAGTCCACATGCCTAAATGGGTCACACCTGATACCATGACCTGGCTGGGTGTATTTGCCTCTATCCTGATCTTCATCAGTTATATCTTGACCAATATCAATCCAAATTTCTTGTGGTTGGCCAGCCTTGGCTTTGTGCTTAATTGGGTGGGAGACAGCATGGATGGCACCCTGGCGCGTTATCGGCATATCGAACGCCCTAGGTTCGGATTCCTGATCGATCATTGGGTGGATGCAATTACTGCGGTCTTGATTTTCACCGGATTGGGACTATCGCCCTATGTTGATCTGATTGTAGCATTATCAGCTCTTATCGCCTATTTATTGCTTTCCATCATGGTCTATCTGATCACGTATGTGACGGATGTGTTCCAGATTACAAATATGAAGCTCGGACCAACAGAGATCCGTGTGCTGGCGATTATTATCAATACCGTCATGTTTCTAGTCGGCAAAGTGATTTTTGACCTGCCAGTTTTTGGGCCAACCAGTCTTTATTCACTGGTTGTCGGGATGCTGGCACTCTTTATGCTGACTTACTTCATGATCAATACCAGCATCCAGGCTCGTAAATTAGCCTTGCTCGATGAAAAACGCCTTGAAAGGAAACAAAACAAGCAGGCGCCAGAGGAACCAAATCAATATCCACAACCCTGATCAACGCATTTTAAACGCCTCTTCACGCCTGGCTCCTGTTCCAATGGCTACGGATCATCCAGCAAGGGTGCAATAACCTGTGCTCTTAATAACCTGAACAGCTGGAAAACGGAATCCCGATAGATGAGCAATGTTATAATCCTGTTATGGTAAAAATTCTTCATTTTGCAGATGCCCACATTGATATGGCCAACTACGGTCGGCATGATCCAGAAACAGGCCTACCAATGCGGGTCATTGATTTTCTTAAATCTCTGGATGAAATTGTCCAAGCCGCCATTGATACCAGCGTCGATCTGGTGATCTTTGCCGGCGATGCCTACAAAGACCGCTCCCCTGCCCCAACTTTCCAGCGCGAATGGGGAAAGCGTATCATGCGCCTTTCCAGGGCAGGGATACTGACCCTCCTGTTGACCGGCAATCATGACATGTCACCCGCTACCACACGCGCCCATGCCATCCAGGAGTTTGATACACTTGAGGTTCCGCATGTGCTTGTATTAAGCCAACCGCAATTCCTGTCCCCAACCGATCTGGAAGGACTGCCAGTGCAAGTGCTGGCCTTGCCCTGGATCTCCCGCTCCGGATTGATGGCCAGCCTGGAGATGGGTGGCGCTGATCCAAAGAAAATCTACGAAGAACTTGGTGCGCGCCTCAGCAGTCTGGTGGAAAACTGGTTGGACAAAGCAGATCCAAACCTGCCGATCATCCTGACGGCGCATGCCTCAGTTGAGGGTGCACAATACGGCACTGAACGGATGGTGATGTTGGGCAATGATCTTGTCCTGCCACCCGGGCTGGTTAAGGATAAACGGCTGGATTATGTCGCCCTTGGTCACATTCATAAACCTCAAAACTTAAATGAAGACGGGCATCCCCCGGTGATTTACCCGGGTTCGATTGAACGCGTTGATTTCGGTGAAGCCAAGGACAAAAAGTATTTCATTTTAGCGGATGTTTCAAAAGGAAAGACCAAGGTGGACTGGCAAGAACTGAAGGGCACTCGCCCCTTCATCGACATCTCTGTAAAATTGGAATCGGACCAAGAGATCAATGCGACCCTGCAGGCAGCTTTGCCATCCCAAGAGGACATGGCGGGCGCCATCGTACGAATGGTGATCGAGTATCAGCGAGAATGGGAATCCTTGATCGACGAGACCACCCTGCGCAATATTTCTTCGGAGGCATTTGAATTTCATTTGGTCAGACGCCCAATAATGGAGTCTCGTGTGCGTTTACCGGAAGGACGGGCAACCAGCAGCCTAAGCCCCTTGGAGATGCTGGACATCTATTGGGATGCCACCCATCGAAATCTCACTGGAGAAAAGAAACAGAAGCTCAATAAGCTGGCAAAATCGATTATCGATGAAGTGCAATCGGGGGAGTAGGATCCATGTGAATAGCGTGTCGATCATTCTGAAAAAAATGATGTCACGTGGATTGTTGCGCGACCATACGTGACCTACGA
>CAZWDG010000107.1:0-6207 GCA_964633075.1 uncultured Candidatus Brevefilum sp. | reverse complement strand
GGAGAGCATTGGGTTGATAACATTCATGGTGGATCCGCTCGTTCCAATTTTGAAATGGTTGCGCGCCTTGTTCGTCAGGTATCAGTCCGGAGAGAGGATCCTCACGAGGTGGTTGATAGAAGTGTCCATGAACACAAACTGCATTTAATCCCATCGTATCATTGTTCGCTTTCTTGATAAAATCATTCGCCACCAATTCGTACGAAATTTCTTCCGTTCCAAATAGCCCAATCGATAACTCATCCGTGCGGGCAGTAGGTGGAACATACTTGGTAGGGTGTCCAGATTTGTTGTCCGGTTCGTAGCTAAATAATCCAACCAAAAAACAGAGGTTGGAAAATTCGGAAAAATAATTTCTAAAATTTCTGTGAACCTGTTGAGAATAACTGGCTTCACATTCACAAATTGCCGCTTGATACCCAGCAACCCAATGATTATCTCACATATTTCCTTAAAACTGAGATATTCTGGACCACCAATTTTTATTGTTTCATTAATGGTTTGGGACATATCCAGGGACCATGTCATTACTGTGGCAAGGTCTTCAACCCAAATGGGTTGTAATAATGATGAACCCTCTTCAGGTAGCATCACAAAAAACGGGGATATTTTTAGGAGGAAGGCCAATCCATTTGTAAAGTAATCCCTTTCACCATAAGCAATGGCCGAGCGAAAGATCGTGTATGGGATTCCGGAAGACCTGATCTGGTATTCAGCAATCGCTTTGGCTTGCAATAAAGGATAAGCAGAGGCGCGATCTGCGCCAAGGTGGCTGACATAAAAAAAGCGTTCGATCCCGGCTTGTGATGCTGCCTGGAGCAACGCTTGGGTACCCTCAATATCGACTTCTGTTAATTGGGCTTTCCGACCCAGTGATTCGGCACTGGCAAGATGATAAATCACAGTGACATCTTTCATCGACGCTCGCAGCCCTTTTTCGTCGGTTAAGCTTGTGAGTGCCACCTCTAAGGATAAACCTTTGGGCAATCTTGGCGTTTCTTTAGAAGGGCGCAATAACAACTTAATAGGATAGCCGAGATTTGAAAGGTGTCGAATCAGGACATTGCCAATAAAACCTGTTCCACCAGTGACCAAAATCATAACAGAAGAATTATATCCGGATTTAATTAATATTGGCATAACCCTTGCACAAACGTTGTTACATCAAGTTTTCTTATCTGAAAAGGGCTGATGATGAACAAGAATAAGCAAGCGATCGCATTTTCATATTTCACATCACCAAAATATCTGGTGAACAAAGCTGTCAATACATGGTTGCCCAAATTACGACATCTTGGGGCAAGCGCGGTGATTTTCAAATCGGGTTTTAGCCGGGCGATTTCAGAGGATGTTTTCATCGCCGCTCAAGAAAATGAGTTGATGCCAATCATCCATTTTGTTTCGGAGTTGCCCCTGGCGAGAAAATTCAACGAAGTCGCATTTTTGCTGGATATTTACGCGAAGTGGGGAATAGGAAAAGCCATTCTAGGGGATAAACCAAACATTAAGAAATCCTGGCAGATATCTGGATGGCATTACGAAAATTTAGTCGATCACTTCTTGGACCGGTTCATTCCACTTGCAAATCATGCGGTTAGAATTGGCTTGCAACCAGTTTTTCCACCGCTTCAACCTGGAGGAGATTATTGGGACTCAGCCTTTATCGAACTGGCTTTAGAAGGGCTCAGGCGCAGACGCATGGACAGCATTTTGGCAAACCTCGCTTTGACTAGCTATGGGTATACCTTCAACAAACCGCTGATTTGGGGAAGGGGAGGACCTGAGCGCTGGTCATCGTCAAAACCTTATCAAACACCTGAGGGGCAGGAAGATCAATTGGGGTTTCATAATTTTGAATGGGTGCAAGCGATCAGTCAAAGGGTTATCGGGGAAAAGTTGCCGATTTTGATATTGGACGCAGGTTGTCCAGGAACACTGCATAGTGAGTTGGATCCTGATGTCATCTGTGAGTCGATCAAGAAAGTCTATCAAGCATGCATAGATGTTCCCTCAATTAAAGCAGAAGAGGTTGACGAAACGGTAAATTTCGGGGATTCAGTGCACTATTGTACTTTTGAATTGGATACACTTGATCGAGCATTGGGTGGCGGGATAACTTTTGAGCAATTAAAATTATTTTTCGTTGGACAAAATGGTGAAAAAATCAATGGGACGTCAAATTCATCAACAAACAAGGTCTTTTCAGATTATCTACTTTTACCGTCGTATGACTCTGGCGTTTCTGACGCTATTCTCAATAAAGTTCGCCCTTTAATCAAACAGAAACAGCCGACTGTGGGATTTTCGCTTAAAGAAGCTTCCCTAGCAAGAAATGTATTGGTTTATCCAGATCCAAACTTATTTCCTGATGATGAAATCAATCGATTACGAACAGAAGGGTGTGTTGTCACGATCCTGCCAGAATCAGGAATAGAAATTGCGACCATTTCACAAAATATTTGAATTAGTAGATAGAGGTACTCATGGATACTTTGCCAGACTCAAATACTATTGACCAAACACCCATCGCTGTTCGGTCACCAGTTATCAAAGTCGTTGGGCTGGGTGGAGGTGGCTGTAATGCTGTTAACCGGATGATCGAATTTGGAATGCGGGGTGTGACTTTTGTTGCTTGTAATACCGATAAACAAGCTTTAGACCTTTCCTTAGCGGATTATAAAATCCAGTTAGGCCCTAAATGCACACGTGGATTGGGCGCTGGCGGGAATCCTTCTGTGGGTGAAAGAGCAGCAGAAGAGAGTTTCCATCTGCTGGCTGACATTCTTGAAAGCGCAGATATGGTGTTTTTGACTGCTGGGATGGGTGGTGGAACAGGAACAGGAGCAATCCCTGTGGTGGCCAGGGTTTCAAAATCCATTAATGCACTGACAATTGCGGTGGTCACGACACCATTTTCATTTGAAATGGGACGAAGGCAAAAAAATGCTGCCATTGGTTTACAAAAGCTTCGGCAATATACGGATACGTTAATTACTGTACCTAATGATCGATTATTGGAAGTTGCCCCGCACGATTTGCCCTTGGAGATGGCGTTCAAACTGGCAGATGATGTTCTGCGACAAGGTGTGAGCGGCATTTCAGAGTTGCTTACTGAGACGGGTTTGATCAATGTGGATTTTGCCCATGTCCGTCATGTAATGGGATTGGGTGGGGGAGCATTAATGTCGGTCGGAACTGGTGAGGGTGAAAATAAAGCAATGAGAGCCCTCCAATCGGCGCTTCATCACCCTCTATTGGATGAAGTCAGCCTTGATAGCGCAGAGGGCATCATTGCAAATTTCAGCGGAGGTGAAGATCTCACTTTCTCAGAAGTTATGGAAACGCTTTCTTACTTACACCAAGAGGCTGGAAAGCAAGCAGAGATAATCCCTGGTGTGATTAGTGACGCAAATTTGGATGGGCGGGTCCAAGTGATTTTGATCGTGACAGGTCTTGGTGCTTTGCCCATTGAGCACGTGATCCCAGGTGCAGAAAAGTACTTAGCTGAAATTGATGCGCTGGAGAAAAGCCAACGACAACCTAGCATCCCGAATAATATAAATCAACATGAGCATGCTGATAAGGAATCTATTCATGACAAAGAATATTCTTATTCAGAGTCTTCCTCATCCATGCGAGCATATGATCTTGATGTTCCCGCATTCCTCAGAAAAAGGATCAAGGGTTAATATGGACCAAAAATCAGTTGAAAAAGTATGTAAGCAAGTATATCGGCGTTTTCCACCATTTGATGATCAGTTGCCAAAGGTATCCAAGCAAGCTGAAGGTCGCTATTTATTGGTATTTTCTGGATCTGCAACCGCACCTGATGGGAAAATGTTTCAACAGAAAATTCGGGTTGTAGCGACAGAAGATGGCCGCATTATTAAGACATCAATGAGCCGGTAGAAAGTTTTCTGATGACAATTTATAAACTAAAACAACAATTTGAGATCAAATTCTGGGATATTTTGATCCCAATGATGGAGGAGGAAGGTCCTTTGATGAAAATGACACAGTGGTTATCTTCGTTCATTCACACAAAAACAGGCTATCTTCTGCTCTTAATCTTCATATTTTCAGCTCTTGGATTTGCAATTGGGCTGATCTTAGGAAGAATGTTTTGGATGCTTCAGTATCTATAGGCAATCTAAGCTTCTAAAAAAAAAGTGCTGGACCCCAGCACTTTTTTATTTATTTTTGTTACTACTCAGGCAATCCTGCTGTTGAAGAGTGGGGGGTGTGGTTTGGCGGCTCCGCCGCCAAACCACACCCCCCAATTCCCAAGCAGGCTGAGTAGTTACTTATTTTTTACTTGATGAGGTGGGGCAAGATATTCTCAATCACTTCAGTATCATTTCTTGGGGCTGAAACATTCTTAACCAGTGTCCAATGCTCCTGATGGATGATTTTTCCCTTTGGGGGGATAGATTCAATAGGGCCAAGACTTTCCAGTTCTAACATGGTGTCATTCGTAAATACCTCAAAGTTGACGCCAAGATCAGGATAAATCCCTTCGTATTGAATTGGAATCTGTTTAATAAACAGGGCATTATGATTGGAATAGGCTGCCCAGCTATCCAAGGCAAACAAGCCAATTTTTTGAGGTGCAGCGATTTGTGGATCCTGTTTGAGGAGGATGTAGCGCTCACCGAGGGTCCAGCGCGGATCGCCCAGATTGGTATAAGGCCAGATGGATAAGCTGGCAGTTGGAAGCATGAATTCAGGGTGTGGACCACGTGGGGGTAGAGGTAAAACGGCCACGCCACCCTGTGCCATAACTGAGAGCGCCCAAGGGGCAGTCTCAACAGCCCAGAGATTGTGATTGATAAGAATATGAATCAGTTCTACCTCGGGTTTATGCTCAGAAAGTTTGATTTTAATTTGTTTTTGGATACCTGTTGTCGCTTCTGGTTTTTGGGTAACGATGACCTCACCATCTTGCTCCTGGACGAGAACAGGCTCACTATCAGGATAGTATGTCCTGGGTTGGGCTTCAGGTGCATGCCACAGACGGTGCCCCCCATAAATTAACCATTCATCTGATTTGGTTCTCCCCATCTCCTCAGGATATTCTTTAAACATATTTTCCTGATCGATAAAGCCAAATCGGATGATCCTGGGACCAACATCCCCCGTAACGATTAGGTCTACCTGGTCATTCGAAATTCTAAAACAATTATCCCAACCGCCATAACTGATTTTTTCCATTGGATCCTCTTTTCATTTTTGTGATCGTTTGTGACATTCTGCTAACTATTATAATTCAGACATTAAAATGAAGGCAAATCATGTTTTATTGACCACCAATCATTTTATCCGGATCCAATTCGCCAGATTTATTAACTTCAAAGCTCACGATAATTCTCCAAATTGTAAAAATTCTTACCACTACATAGGAGCGCAAAAAATTTACGCTTAAAACGAAAAGCCCGCTGCAACGGGCTTTCCCTGGATTTCCCTACAATTTACTAGTGGTTGTGGGAGATCGCGTGAATATAATTTCACAAAAATATTTTACAATAATAAACCCCAGATGTCAAGCAAAATAAGGTGTTGTAAAAAATAAATAATTTCGTGTAGCATTTAGTTTTTTAAAAATTGTTTGAATGCAATGAAATTATCATGTAATTGGGTATTTTTTATACCTATTCCATGATAGAATAGTAATATGAAAAGGCTTACTCCTGATGAGGTGATCCTGGGGCTGCTTAGACTACAACCAGCTCATGGCTATCAATTGTTAGAACGCTTTCAGTCTAAAGCCCATCTCGGGCGGATCTGGACGATGAGCACCAGCCAGCTTTACGCTGTCTTGAAGCGATTGGAGGACGAAGGAGCCATCAAGGGCAAACGTGTTGAGATGTTGGATGCACCATCCCGAATTGACTATTCGATTACGGAGGTGGGGGAGGCGCGGTTAATGGCCTGGCTGTACGATCCCCAATCACCAATTAGTATCCACGAGATCCGTGTGATGTTCCTCAGTCGTTTGTATATTGCCAGCAAATTAGGGATGCCGGTAAATGAAATCCTTGCCTATCAAGAAGAAGCCTGCATCAAGCAAAGAGAAAAGTTTTTTGCAGAGCGACTAACGATCGCTGCTCCTGTCGAAAAGCTGGCCGTAGAATTTGTCATCGGTCAGCTAGAAGCAGCGTTAGCCTGGATTAAGCAATGTAGAATAGGACTGTCTGAATGAAATAGATT
>CAZWDG010000106.1:0-6226 GCA_964633075.1 uncultured Candidatus Brevefilum sp. | reverse complement strand
CTACCAATACGATTGACCTAGCACCGCTGCCGCGAATGTGTTTTTCAACAATTGTGCCCATCTTTTCCATCACTGGGCGAAGGATGGGAAACAACCGGGATTGTTCCGCAGGGTTTATTTTGAGGGCTTCCGCAGCTTCAAGGCTCAAACCATGAGCACCGGCGATCACCAAGGACATATGTGTCCCACCGGTGGCTTCATCCGCTGTGTATACCACTTGGCTATCCTCAATAATGGCGATGCCGGTGGTACCACCTCCGATGTCCACGATTACGCCTTCCTCTAAGCCAAGCACGTTGTTCGCAGCGGTTGGCTCATCGATCAACCGGTGACAAGTCAACCCTGCTGCTTCGACCACATTAGCGGTGGATTGCCTTTCCACCTGAGGAACGCCAGGTGGGTAGCCGCTGGCTGCATGGGTCAACGTCTTGCCCAACCGTGCTTCCACACGTTTCTTCATTCCTCGCAAGAGGTCCACTGCGCCCAGAAAATCGACGACCAATCCATCTCGTACCACCTGAGCAAACTGGTATTCACCAATGACCGGGTCATCCTGCTCATTCAAGACTGCCAATACGGTATAGGCAGTGCCGAGGTCCACGCCTACCCGAAGGTTTCCATCAGGTGGCAGGGTTTCGGGAAGGATTTCTTCGTTGAGGCCTGGTGAAATGACGTGTGCCGCTTGCGAAAGCAATTGCGCCGGATCAGATCGTGCGCGGTGCGGTGTTGGTTCCGTCACAAATCAAGCCCGGCGTTATTTGCTGGTCTTGACGAAGGCGCCCTTTTCGTTTTTGGGCAGGATCATCTCCACATCTTCGTGCGGTCTTGGGATGACATGCACAGAAACCAGTTCACCGACGCGTTTGGCCGCAGCTGCTCCAGCGTCAGTGGCGGCTTTGACCGCGCCCACATCACCTCGGACCATGACGGTTACGTACCCACCGCCGACGTATTCGGAGCCAATCAAAACCACGTTGGCGGATTTGACCATGGCATCGGCTGCCTCGATCGCTCCCACCAATCCTTTGGTCTCAACCATTCCCAGTGCAATTAATTTTGTATCTAAAGCCATTATTTTGTCCTTTCTAAGGTTTCCAATGTATTACCGAAGTTTCAATATGTCTTCAACCGCGTTACGCACCGCTTTTTCAATCTCCTCAGGGGAGGGTCCGGGTTTCGGCACCCCTGGGACCAAAGCTGCTGCAGGCGGAGGGGATAATTCATAAGCGAGACGTTTGATGTTCATCAGGTGAACAGTGCTGACGTTATCACCCGTGATGGAGCCACCCACACCACCGGCGCCTAAGGTCATGGAAGGCATCACCCCCGTCGTGAGACCAATGGCGCCTAAGGTACCCATCGTGTTGACGGCAATGCGGAAGACGGGTTTCTCTAAACCAAATGCCATGATACCCTTCTCATCGGTTGCATGGATGATCAGGCTATGGCCGCGACCGCCAAATTGAATTAACTCGATACAGCGTTCACAACCAGCTTCCCAACCCTGTTCTTCGTACCAGCCAAGGACGGTGGTGAGTTTCTCACGGGAGAGGGGTTCTTCCTTGCCAGTTTTCTGGAGATGGGATACCAAAATGCGGGTTCCACTGGGAATACTGAAGCCAGCCATGCCAGCAACATAATCCGCAGGTTTACCAACGACTGCGGTGTTCATGCTCCCATCCGGGTAAAATAAAAGCTTGCGCAGGAGGTCCGTTTCACCTGGGTTTGTGAAATAGGCGCCCTCCTTTTCCATCAAAGTCTTCAATTTGGGGGCGATGGGGCTATCCGCCACCACGGATTGCTCCGTGGCGCAAATGGTAGAACAATCAAAAGCTTTGCTGGCAACGATGTAACGGGCGGCTTTTTCGAGGTCAGCAGAACGGTCCACATACACTGGTACATTCCCGGGTCCAACACCAATGGCAGGCTTGCCAGTGGAGTGGGCTGCACGCACCATGGGTGTTCCCCCGGTGGCAAGGATCAAGGCAACATACTTGTGGTGCATTAATGCCTGGGTGCCTTCCAGGCTGATATGCTGCATGCAGCTGACAAGACCTGCTGGAGCACCGTTATCTTCGGCTGCCTGTGTCATAATACGGGTTGTTTCGTAACAGCATTTCGCAGCTGCTGGATGGGGTGCGATCACGATCGCGTTGCGAGCTTTCACAGCGACCAGGATTTTGTACATGACCGTAGAAGTGGGATTGGTACTGGGTGTCAACGCAGCGATCACGCCCACTGGCCAGGCAATTTCGTAAAGCCTGTGTGCGACATCATGTCTGATTACGCCCACTGTTTTTAAGTCTTTGATGCTCTCCCAAACATTGCGAGAGGCAAATTCATTTTTCAGGCGTTTATGCTCCGGGACACCATAGCCCGTTTCATTGTGCGCCTGTATACCCAAACGCTCAGCTGCATCCCGGGCTGTTTTGGCCATAGCCGCACAGACGCGATCCACCTGCTCCTGCGATGCGGATGACCACGATTTCCAGGCTGAAAAGGCGCGTGTGGATAAGTCCCTGGCTTCTTGGATTGATTGCAAGTCCTTATCGAATTCTCCCATTGGGATCAACCTTTCCTGAAGGTGATTTCTCCATCGACCTCCAAGCTGTCAATCATCGCCATGATGACCGCATCCACCGGGCGAGCGTCGGTGAGGGCGGTCTGACGGGCGCTGGACCCGTGAGCTGTCAGGACCAGATCGCCAACACCCGCATTAACCGTATCTACCGCCACATAGGGTTTCCCAATCGGGTTGCCCTTTTCATCGGTTTGACGGAGGATGAGGAGCTTACGACCGATGATTTTCTCATCTTTTATAGTTGAAACTGTTGTACCGATTACTTTGGCAATCAACATGATATGCTTCTCCGTTCAATAAGATTTTGTCGCATTGGCAGGACTCTTGCCCTCTGATTCATCCGCCTGGATGATCTTGATACCAGCGCTGGCGCCGATTCTTGTAGCCCCGGCAGCGATCAACTGTTCAGCATCTTCGTGTGAGTGGATCCCACCAGCAGCCTTGACGCCCAGTGATGGACCAACAGTCCGTCGCATCAAAGCGACATCATGAACCGTTGCACCTCCGCTGGAAAAGCCTGTGGAAGTCTTGACAAAGTCCGCGCCGGCTTCCTTTGCCAACAAGCAGGCGACGACTTTTTCTTCATCGCTAAGCAGGGCAGTCTCGATGATCACTTTCACCAGGGCGCAGCTAGCATGGGCGGTTTTGACGACTTCGTGGATATCGTGAGCCACCAATTCATTGTCCCCTGCTTTCAGGGCACCGATGTTGATCACCATATCGATCTCGGTGGCACCGTTCTCGAGAGCGTTCTGGGTCTCAGCGACTTTAACTTCCGTGGTCGTAGCCCCTAAGGGAAAACCAATCACACTGCATACTTTTATGTCGGAATCCAGCAAAAGATCAGCACATAGCTTGACATTGATTGGGTTGACGCAGACGGATGCGAAATGATATTTCTTGGCTTCATAGCAGAGTCGGGCAATTTGATCAGCAGTGGCATCGGGTTTGAGCAGGGTGTGGTCAATCATGCCAGCCAAAGACTTGTCATCTGGGATCACGCCCACGGTAGAGGTGAGGCGTTCAGCGCCAGCGCTAATCACGTGCCCAACATTGTCGAAACAGGTTTTTACTTGAACTCCCTCTGCCATTTCCAAAACGCAATACGCACCTTCAGGCGATTGAATTTGTTTTTCTCGCTCCGCTATTGCCAACAGCACCTCGCGAGTGATGATCTCGACCAGAGTCTCTACAGTCTTAATGTCCGGTGTCATGATTTCATCCCATCTTGTAAAAAGCGTTTCTCAATGGCGATGATTTTGTCTACGCGTTTGGCATGTCGACCGCCGCCAAAATCAGTCGTCAACCACGTGAGTAAGATTTGTTTTGCTAGGGCCGTGCCAATTAAGCCTGCGCCTAATGTGAGGACATTGGCGTCGTTATGCTCACGGCTGTTCACTGCAGTAGCATAATCATAACACAAAGCCGCGCGCACACCGGGGACTTTATTGGCTGCCATACAGGAGCCAATCCCGGCACCATCGATGATCACCCCTCGCCAGGCTTCCCCGGAAGCTACCCGTTGCGCTACAGCGAGGGCGATGTCGGGATAATCAACAGGGTCCTTGGTGTGTGTGCCGACATCGATCACTTTATATTGATTGTCAATCAGAACTTGTTTGAGGGTTTCTTTGAGATCCACACCACCGTGATCTGTGCCAATAGCGACCACACGATCTGAGGATGACGTGGTGTCTGGATGATTTTCTGTCTTAATTTCAAGGTTGATTTTTTCCCCCATTGATTGACGCACAACCCGCTGGACAATGTTTTGGATATCTTGATCGGAAATGTCGTGCATGATTGTGTCACTCCGTAATTCTTATAATTTGTTGGATGGTTATGCAACCCTAGTGACAAAGAGGATCAGAGGATGAAGCGTATGCCGATGAATATGCGATCAATGAAACCTCAAGACTCTTCCTCACAATTAAACCATGATTATCAAAAAATAACAAATGAAATTGGAAGAGGGTGTTAAAAATCACACCAATTATAAAAATTTGATTGGAGAAGGGGCTGTCCCAAAAGCAATAAAAACAATTTAGGGTTGGGTAAAAGTGCGAGCAATTACCGATCAGTCCAATTCGAAGCACAAGTCATTTAGGTAATTGCTGATCAACTAAATTCAACCCACCCCCTGTCCACTCCAATCATTATATGAAACATGCTTAATAATCATATTTCGGGCAGTAGGGGCGACGCATGCGTCGCCCTAACTTTGATTTTGTATTAATAAACGCCCTCATGGGAAGAAATTTCAACTTTTGCTAAATTATTACAGGTTAAGGTTAAAGTTTTAGAAAGGGGTCAGTGATTGATCGTCACCTTTTTTAGATGTGTCAAGAATCTGATATCGTCCTTTGGAAGATGTGGAAAAAAACTCAGACTGCAAACACTGAATTAAACTACTCTGGTCAACCCGCAAAAGGCAAAGTATGATTAGTACGGCGTAGGCGTTTTGACAAAGTACGAGCCCAATGGTAAACTTTCACCGTGGTAATAACGATGCGCCCTGATGGGCGTTTTTTTGCGAGGATTGGAAGTGATGGAATGAGAAGCGTAACCTGGAATGACGAAGAACAAGTCGTTGAGATGATTGATCAACGGTTGTTACCACAGGAATTGAAGATCAATCGATATGACACATATCAGGGCGTGGCGGATGCTATCCAAAGGATGGTGATCCGAGGGGCGCCAGCGATCGGTGCAGCTGCAGCTTACGGGATAGCCCTGGCCGCTTTCAATTCGGATGCTACCAGTACAGATGCTTTATTGGGGGATCTGGCGCTGGCAGGTAATCGTTTGAACCAAGCTCGTCCAACCGCCGTTAACCTTCCATGGGCGATCAAGCGGATGATGCAGGTGGCTGAAGGCTTTGATGGATCAGCGGATGACCTTCGCAATTGTCTTTTACAGCTTGCAAAGGATATCGCCGATGAAGATGTGGAATTGAATAAACGGATATCAGCCTATGGCGCTGCATTGATCGAGGATGGGGATCATATCGTACACCATTGCAACACCGGGGCTCTGGCGACGGTGGACTGGGGCACAGCACTTGGTGTGATCCGCATGGCATTTGAACAGGGCAAGCGAATTCATGTCTTTGTTGATGAGACACGACCCCGCTTGCAAGGTGCCCGTTTGACCGCCTGGGAATTGGATCAATATGGTATTCCTTACGATATCATCACTGATGGCGCTTCAGGATACCTGATGCGACGGGGCATGGTACAAAAGGTACTCTTTGGTGCGGATCGGGTGGCCATCAATGGTGATGTGGCTAATAAGGTCGGCAGCTATATGCTGGCGCTGGCGGCTTACGATAACGGTATCCCCGCATATTCTGTTTTTCCGATCTCCACAGTGGATTTTGAACTGGAACGCGGTGAATTGATCCCGATTGAAGAACGGGATCAGGGGGAGGTATTGGATATCACGTTTATGGGTCAGCAAGTGACCCCAGAACGGTCTACCGCGCGTAATTTTGCTTTTGATGTCACACCGAATCGTCTGATTTCGGGTTGGATTACAGAAAAAGGCGTGATTTATCCGCCATTTATGCAAAACCTTCAAGCAGCTATGCAAGCATAAGGACATAAGAAGATGACCATTATCCTAACAGGTTCGATTGCATTTGAT
>CAZWDG010000105.1:0-6232 GCA_964633075.1 uncultured Candidatus Brevefilum sp. | reverse complement strand
GCCATACGATTTATTGGCTTTGTTTTCCAAATTGGCCGACGATCCTGAGGATATCAAACCCCTCCGCATAGGGTCTTTCGGCTAAAGCGCCGTGTCGGATCGCGGTGGAGTAAATGATATTTTCATCGAAATAATATTTATCGGCATAGGTGTGATACGCTTTTAGTGAGCGAATTTTGTTATGAACGGCTTCTTCGGAAACTTCTACAAGAAAATCTGGGAAAAAACCATAGCTGGAGCGAAGGACATCGAAGCCTAAAAGGGTTGTACCTCTGAAGGCGCGTAAGGCCTCCTGTGTAACTGTCTGATGATCCTGGTGAATGTCTCGCGATGTGTGAACCAGCACTACTTCAGGGTGATACTTGTGTTTAATGTCAATCATAACCTCAAGGATCTCTTGACGGGCTGCCTGGAAACGCCGGGTGGTGAAATCGTATAAGAGGGCATTTTCAGGTTTTAGACCTAGGATGTTCATGCTTTCATAATATTCTTCTACCAGATCTTTTAGCATTGGATCCTTCTGGTTATCAGAAAGTGTAATGCAAATGACGTTCGCTTGGTTTACGATATCAGAGATGAGTGCACCACAACCTAATTCAATATCATCCGGATGTGCACCAATACAGCAAACCGTTTCACCGAAAAAAGTCATATTATGATTCATAAGTACCTACTTTGTCGCTAGAAAACCACCAACCACCTTGGTCATAACCAGTTTACCCTCACGTTCAAACCACTTCTCGGCGACTTTTTTGATCTGCATCATGATTTCTTCGAAATCCGCTTTGGTCTGAAAAAATGAGTTCCATAGAAGACGATCTTCTGAAAGGGACGCCCGGGTGTAATCCAGGAAAGGTTGAACACTTGGAAAAGTGAGCGGGTTTTCAAAGATGTGAATATTCACCCCTGAGAATTGGTCTTTTATTGTGTCCAGAATTTCGGATGCATAGCGAGAGCTTCCTGGCATGGGGGGGATGTCCTTGCCGGTTGCTTCCTCTATAATTTTGTAAAACATTTTTTTGTTATCCGGCATCGGGCCAGTTGTAAAGAGTTTCCCTCCAAGTTTAAGCACACGATGCATCTCTGCAATTGTAAAAGGAATGTCCTCGGCATAATAGATGGCAAACGAGCACGAAGCCAAATCAAAGGTCTCATCAGGGAAGGGGAAAACCTGGTTGAAATTGAGTGTCTGGAATGTGATTCGCTTGCCCAATTTAGCATTTTCTTCTTCAGCCTTAGCCAGCAATTCCTTGGAAACATCTCCACCCGTGATGTTCGCTTTTCCGTTGAGATAGGCTAGATAGGAAAAGCACTGCTTGCCTGCGCCGCACCCCACATCCAGGATAGACATTCCCTCTCTGAGTGGTAGCACGTCCAGCATCCATTTATCGATGTCCTTGGCGCCATAGGCGTCATGAATATTGATTCGGGTGAGTAAATCGTTGGAGGTTTCCTGATAGTCAATTTTCATGAGTAGTCCTTGATAAAATGAAATCGTCGCGCAGATAAGTATAGTTGTTAATCTGGATAATGGTCAAGACCTCAGCAGATGCGGGGAAGGATTTCGCCCGAAAGCATATCCAGGATGCGGGTGGACCTAAAGGGTGTATGAAGGAGAACTTGGGAGGGATTTGACTGAAAAACCGTACCTATGCGCGTAGCCATAGTACCATAAGGTGATTTATTCAGATTTGCAAGGGCTTTTTGAGCATATTTTTCAGGGAGAATCACAATCACCTTGCCTTCGTTGGCCAGATAGAGGGGGTCGAATCCAAGCATTTCACAGGCAACTCTGACCTCGGACTTAATTGGGATGAGTGCTTCTTCCAGTTCAATGCTGACCTGGCTCTGGCAAGCGATCTCTTTAAGTGACGTTGCCAGTCCGCCGCGTGTCGGATCACGTAAAACATGCACGTCAGGGATGGCTGCAAGAAGTGACAATATCATATGATTCAGGGGAGCAACATCCGATTTGATCTCCGAGTCAAATCCCAGTTCTCCACGTGCCTGCAACACAGCAATACCATGATCGCCGAGGGTCCCAGAAACAAGGACAGCGTCCCCTGGCTGAGCAAATTGACCACCAATCCGTCGATTGGGAGGGATGATACCAAACCCAGCTGTATTGATAAAGATCCCATCTGCATTGCCTTTCTCGACGACTTTCGTGTCGCCAGCGACGATTTGAACTTCCGCTTCCTGACAGGCTTGGGCTATTGATGCGATGACACGGTTTAGAGAGGCTGTCGGAAATCCTTCTTCAATGATAAACCCTGCTGTCAGATAGAGCGGTTTGGCTCCCAACATAGTAACATCGTTGACTGTACCGCACACTGCCAACCGACCGATATCCCCCCCGGGGTAAAAAATCGGAGAGACAACATGGGAATCGGTTGAGATTGCCATTTGCCCATCGCTTGTAGGAAGTGAGATCCGAGCTGCATCGTTACCTTCCGCCAGGAATGGATTGCCAATTTGGTTTTGGAAAGTGTTCAGAATTAGATCTTGTGTCATTTTTCCACCACTGCCATGGCTGATCACAACCGTTTCAGTGTGCTGATGGGGGATTGGGCAGACTAAACCTTGGAAATAGTTTTCTTCGGATTTCTCGTCTTTGTTCATGTTCTTTTTCTACCATAATGATAATAAGCAGCACATGCGCCTTCAGAAGATACCATAGGGGCACCAAGGGGTGATTGCGGGGTGCATAAGGTGCCAAAAGCAGGGCAATCATAAGGTTTTTTCAATCCTTGCAGCACTTGCCCGGCAATGCAGATGGGAGATTCTTCTGTCTGGATCCCAGCAAGGTTAAAACGACGAGTCGCATCGAAATCCTGATAGGATGGCTGCAGGCCATATCCACTTTGGGGGATCATGCCAATCCCACGCCATTTGCGGTCAACCGGAATAAAAACGCGTTTGATCAACGTTTGCGCTGCTTGATTGCCCTCAAAACTGACAGCTCGGGGATAAGCATTTTTAACTGAGACAAGACCTTCTTCAAGTAGCAGGATGGTTTGAAGAATGCCGTTGACTAAATCCAAGGGTTCAAATCCGGTCACAACAATTGGCGTTTGATATTTTTCAGCAATCGGCGGATATTCCCAGTACCCCATCACAGCACAGACATGACCTGCAGCCAGGAATCCCTGGATTCGGTTATGGGGGCTGTTAAGAATAGTGTGCATCGCTGGCGGCACAAGCACGTTAGCGGGTAGGATGGAAAAATTGTTCAACCCGATTTTTTCAGCCTGAAGAACAGCCATCGCGTTGGCTGGGGCTGTGGTCTCAAATCCGATGGCGAAGAACACGACCTCATCGTCGGGATTCTCCTTTGCAATTCGGACAGCATCCATCGGAGAATAAATCACTCGAACACGCCCACCAGCTGCCCTGACGGAAAACAAATCCCCAGCAGACCCCGGAACACGCAGCATATCCCCAAAACTTGTAAAAATCACATTAGGTTGTCTCGCGATCCAAAGTGCCTGATCGATCAATTCTAAAGCTGTGACACACACCGGACACCCGGGTCCATGCACTAACTCGATCTCACCAGGCAGAAGTTGGTCTAATCCATACTGCATGATCGCATGGGTTTGCCCACCGCAAATTTCCATCAGGGTCCAGGGGCGAGATATCCGCTTTTGGATCTGGCTTATGACTCCTTTGACCAATCCTGCGTCTCGGTAATGATTGAGAAAGCCTGGAAGGGTTACATTATTCACGGTTTTCCAAATCGTTCCCCTCCGCTAATTTGGTCATCTCATGCAAGATCCCCAATGTTTCCAGAGCGTCTTCCTCATTGAGTAGATTCAATGCAAAACCAGCGTGGACAATCGTCCAATCACCTATTTTGGCTTCGGGAATGAGTTCAAGACAAATATCACGCAGGACACCACCAAAATCAACCTTTGCCATTTTTGTCCCATGGTCATCGAATATGGAAATTATTTTTCCGGGAATACCCAGGCACATACTTCAATCCTCCTCGTTTAAATACCGATAAGCAGCAATAATTGCCTCACCAAAGGAGACACACCCATCATTTGCGGGTGCGTGGCGATGGATCAGAGGGATTAAATCGCAATTATTAAATAATGACAGGGTTTTTTCAAGTAGCAATCGGTTTTGCCAGACGCCTCCTGAGAGCACAAAGTGACGAATACCGTGTGTTTCCCGGATTGCCTGAGCCTGTTCAAAAGATAACCTAGCAATGGTGTTGTGAAATCGCCCGGATATGGTGGCAGAACTGGTGCCTTGCGCGTGATCCTCTATTATCGACTCTAAGGTTGGTTTCATAATGATTTGGTGTTCATCCATATGCCATGGATAATACCCTTTCTCCAGTGGATCGGCTACAGTTTCCAATTCGATTGCTGCCTGGGCTTCATAGGATATGGCTTGCCTGATTCCAATCAGCGCAGAAACAGCATCAAACAACCGTCCCATACTGGAGGTGAGTGGTGCGTTGATCTGTTTCTCAAGTTGTGTTTTGAGGGCATTTTGCTGGAATGCAGAAAGTGCTTGCAATGGGGGAAGGTTGGCTTGCCAGGGTAGATTGTAAGCCCAAAGAGTGCTCAGTGCCATGCGGGATGGGTTTCGAATCGCTACATCGCCACCAGGCAGAGGAACAGGTTTGAGGAAAGCAGCACGAGAGAAACTCAGACTATTACCAATAAGAATTTCACCTCCCCAAATCGTCCCATCAGAACCATAACCTGAGCCGTCAAAGATCAATCCTGCCACGGTTTGTTCTGGGGGTATCCCATTCTCGATCATGCCAGCAACTAAATGTGCGTGGTGATGCTGAATCGGATAGCTGTGAAGGCCTTGTGTTAATGCCCTTTCCTTGGCATATTTTGTCGTGATGTAATCGGGATGAAGATCATAAGCGATAGCCTGTGGTCTAATCCGGAAAAGTTGCTCATATTGCTTGATCGCTTTTTGAAAATCCTGAAAAGTCTCCCAATTTTCCATCTCGCCAATGTAATGACTGATGAAGGCATAATTATCCCTGAGCATGCAAAAGGTGTTTTTCATTTGTGGTCCAACAGCTAATATTTGGGGCAGATTTTGATTCAACCGGATTGGATTCGGCGCATAGCCACGTGCGCGTCGTATGGGATAAGGTTTACCCTCAATGAGGGCGTAAACAGAATCATCGACCCGTCGATAGATTGGGCGGTTGTGGAATAGGAAAGCGTCAGCAATATCCGAGAGCTTTTCCTGGGCTAATTCGTTTTCATGGAGAATGGGCTCTTCGGCTCGATTGCCGCTGGTCATCACCAATACCTCTGGATAGTCCCTTTCTGCTTGTCAAAGTAAAAGGTGCAAGGGTGTATACGGCAGCATAAATCCCAGTGTGGACTGACCCGGGGCAATTGCTTCGGGAAGACCAGGATCATATTTTTTGGATAAAAGAACAATCGGTGCTTGTGGGCTGGTGAGGAGCTCCTCTGCAACCTCTGTAACTGAGACGTATTTATGAATCGTGTTCAGATCAAATGCCATCAGCGCAAATGGTTTTGCTGGACGGTGTTTGCGCTCTCGTAAACGCATAACCGCCTCAGGATTGCTGGCGTCACAGGCAAGATGAAAGCCCCCTAAACCTTTTATGGCAAGGATCTTCCCATCAGAGAGCAACTTTCGGGCTTCACGGATTGCTTCGTCTTGAGTGGCTTGTTTCTCTCCGAGATTTATTTCCAACCATACTTGAGGTCCACAAACAGGACAGGCAACAGGCTGGGCGTGGAATCGTCGATCATGGGGATTTTCGTATTCTGAGAGACAATCAGCGCACATCTCAAATTCAGCCATCGTTGTTTTCGGTCGATCATACGGTATATCCCTGATGATCGAAAACCGAGGGCCACAATTTGTGCAGTTAATAAAGGGATATCGATAGCGACGATCATGAGTATCGAACAATTCAACCTGGCAATCCTTGCAGATGGCCATATCCGGCGAGACGGGAATAAAATGGGATAATTGATCTTGACTGGGGATGATTTGAAAGTTGTCAAAGGGTTGAAAGTCAACCACTTGTGCATCGATGGAATCAATCTGTGAAAGTGGGGGGGCAAATTGGGAGATTTCCCTCAAGAAAGCAGCTTGCTCAGATCTCTCACCTGTCACCAGAATGTGGACGCCATCAGCGGCGTTACGGACCCAACCCGTCAGGGCATGATTTTGTGCTAAGTTGAAAATAAAAGGCCGAAATCCAACCCCT
>CAZWDG010000104.1:0-6250 GCA_964633075.1 uncultured Candidatus Brevefilum sp. | reverse complement strand
GTATAGAAATCTGATCTCTGGCAATTCGCTAGCTGGAATCCGAGACGGCGGTTATGGACCTACGATCCAGGGGAATATCATCGGTTTAGATGCCTCCGGAACAGCACCCATCCCCAATCAGTATGGAATCATGGCTTATTCCCAGTCAAGTGCAACAATCGGGGGTATTGGCTTGAATGAAAAGAACACGATCGCTGGCAATACGAAAGACGGCGTGTATATCAGTTTTTCTGCGAACAAAAAACAGATCAAAGGCAATGCGATCTATGCCAACGGTGGATTAGGAATTAATTTAATCGCTGATGATATGGAAGCGTCTTTACCAACCTCGAAGGTAACGCCCAACGACAATAGTGATGGCGATACCGGCGGCAATCAATCGCAAAATTTTCCCATTATCACCTCAGCAGAATACACCGGAACCACATTCGTCACCATCAAGGGCTCACTGAATAGCACGGCTTCATCTGTTTTTGTGCTTCATTTTTATGGCAACGATGTCTGCGATCCCTCCGGCTATGGTGAAGGTCAGGACTATCTGGGGTATTTGAATGTCACCACTAATCCCAGTGGATACGCCAGTTTTTTGACAACCTTGAGTGTCATTCATGAGTACGATTGCATATCTGTCACGGCGACTGATAGTCAGGGAAATACCTCTGAATTTTCTTCATCCGGGATGAATTTCCTCTATTTGCCCATGATCTTCAAATAAAAACCTCGGATGATCATAAATTAAGTTGCCTTAATCCAGATGTTAAATCGTCGCGAGTGCATTACTCCCAAAAAGATTAGGCTGAAATGGGAAAAAGATCCATTGGCTCATTCCACCGTCACGCTTTTTGCCAGGTTGCGCGGCTGATCCACATCCAGCCCTAACAATGCAGCAATGTGATAAGCAAATAATTGCAATGGAATACTGGTCACTACCGGGCTGAGCAACCAAGGGGTTTTTGGCACCCAAATAATATTACTTGTCAATTCAGGAATACGCTCATCACCATCCGTGGCCACCGCGATCACCTCTCCACCGCGCGCCATGGCCTGTTCGATCTGGCTGATCATCTTGTCGTACCAGGGATCTTGAGGTGCTAATGCCACCACAGGCATATTCCGGTCAATCAAGGCGATGGGGCCGTGTTTCATTTCACCTGCAGGATAACCCTCTGCATGGATATACGAAATTTCCTTCAACTTGAGTGCCCCCTCATAGGCAACCGGCATGTTGATCCCACGCCCCAGATAGAGCATATGGCGCATGTTCCTGAACTTGCGCGCTAAAGCAAGCACATCCTTCTCACGGTCGAGGCATTGTCCAACCAGCGCTGGGATGCTCATCAGGTCTCTGACCAGTGCAAATCGTCGATCGACATCGAGCGTGCCGCGCAGGTCAGCAAGGTAAATGGCCAGCAGGTACATATCAACTAGGGGTGCTGTGAAAGCTTTGGTGGATGCCACGCCAATTTCAGGACCTACTTGCATCGAAATACACCCGTCAGCAATCCGCATAGCCTGTGATCCGATCGCATTCACGTTGGACCACAAAATGGCTCCTTTGGAGCGACCCTCTTCCATCGCTGCCAGCGTGTCCGCGGTTTCACCCGACTGGCTGATAGCCAATACGACCGTGTTCTCATCCACTAACGGGTCTGAATAGCGAAACTCCGAGGCGATCGCGACCTCTACCGGCAAACGGGCGATCCTTTCGATCAGGATCTTGCCCACCATTCCGGCATGTCCTGCCGTACCGCAGGCAGTGATGATGATTTTCTGGATGCGTTTGGCTTTTTCTGGGTCCAGATTGAGTTCGTGGAGAAAAACCCGCCCTTCATCGAAATCGACGCGCCCTGCCAAGGTGTCAGTCAGCGAGCGAACTTGCTCATGGATCTCCTTTTGCATAAAATGACGATATTCACCTTTTTCTGCCGCAACAGGGTCCCAGGAGATATTTTGAATTTGATAAGGGACTGAAGTGCCATGGATATCGCTGATCGCCACCTGATGGCGTGTGATTACAGCCATCTGGTGCGATTCAAGGAACACTGTTTTGCGCGTATGCTCAAGGATAGCAGGCAAGTCTGAGGCGACAAAATTCTCATCCTCACCCAAACCGATCACAACCCCACCTGCATTGCCGATGCGCGCGGCAATGATCTTATCGGGCTCGCGTGAAGAGAGGACAACAATCCCATGCGCACCCTTGATTTGTTTCAGTGTTTGTCGTACAGCTTCTTCTAACTTCCCGCTGTTAGCATAGAATTTCTCAATGAGGTGGACAATGGTTTCTGAGTCCGTCTCAGACTTAAATTCTGTCCCCTCAGCTATCAATTCTTCACGCAAAGCCAGATAATTCTCCACAATGCCATTATGTACAACGACAAATTCTCCTGTGCTGCCGATATGGGGATGGGCATTGCGTGCGTTAGGTTCACCATGGGTTGCCCAACGGGTGTGACCGATGCCTATTTTGCCATGGATCGGCGTATCCCTGACCAAAGCCTCCAGATGACTCAATTTACCCGCATCTCGCCGAATTTCAATATGACCATCATCCAACACAGCCAGGCCGGCCGAATCATAACCCCGGTATTCCAACCGCTTTAATCCATGTAATATGATGGGCGTCGCATCGCGCCCGCCGATATAACCAACAATCCCACACATAGGTCCGAGCCTCCACTATCTTGAGTTATTCCAGGCGTCCACTAATTTAACCCACAAAGGGGTTCATCTCATTGACGATTTGTTACAGATTGGGAATACAACTGTTTCAAACAGCGAGAGGCATCCGCCGATCTCTCGATTTTCCGAGCGCTAAGAATTCTACGCCGTTAGCCCTGATCTGCACCAGGGAACCTCTGTCCTCGTCACCAATCCAACCACATTGGATTGTCCGGGCGCTTTTATCCCAATTTTAACCTTTGCTACCTTCCTCCTTAATCCACCATAAGTATAATGGAATGGCACCATTATACCTTATTCACTAGAACCTGAAAGTACGCCAGATGAATAGAACAATTAGGAAAAAAGGGTTAACCCTATGGGCATTTATCAGCCTAGAGATTGCCATTGTGATCCTTGCCGTGGCAATTGGATTTTTTGCACATCGCTATTATCAAGAACAGCAAGGGGATCTCCATCTATTAAAACAAGCCAGGAATATCGTGGTAGATAATACGATTAATCCGATCCCAGATGAGACCACCTTTGAGTATGGCATGATCCGGGGCATGTTAGGAACCCTGAATGATCCCTATACCTATTTTGTCGAACCGGCACCTCATGAGGTTCAATCGAATGAACTGGCTGGCAGCTATGGTGGTATTGGGGCACGCCTGGAACAGGATACATCATTGAACTGGCGTCTTTATCCCTTCCTCGATTCACCTGCCAGTACAGCCGGTATTCAAGATGGTGACCTGCTCCACCAGGTGGATGACCTGGTTGTGACAGCGGAAATTGATGAGGTAACCCTTTTGGCAGCCTTGCGCGGTCCCGTAGGTGACTCGGTAAGGCTGGTCCTCGAACGGGATGGCGAGATGCTAACCTTTATTATCAATCGCCAATCGATCCCACTGCCATCCATTTCCTATAACCTGCTGCCAGAAGATAAGCGGATTGGACTAATAAAAATCAATCGAATCGCAGAAACGACCGCCGAGGAAATTGAGGAGGGTATTTTGGATCTGCAAATGAAAGGAGGAAAAGCGATGATCCTTGATTTGCGTGATAACGGCGGCGGATTGGTGGAAGCAGGGATAGCAATCTCGCGCCTCTTTCTTGAGAAAGGGGAGATCCTCCAACAGCAATTCAAAGATGGGGATGTTCAGCACTTTAAGGTTGAAAAAGCCGGACCTTTTAGCGAACGCCCACTTATCGTGCTGATCAATGGTAACACCGCCAGTGCAGCAGAGATCGTTGCAGGCGCCTTGCAATATCATAACAGGGCAACCCTCATCGGAACGCCTTCCTTTGGAAAAACGACGATTCAATATGTCTTCGATCTACAGGATGGTTCCAGCATCCATGTCACCAGCGGGCGTTGGTGGATTACAGGGGTGGATTTTCCCATCTCCCCAGATATCCTGATTGCAACAGAAGCAACACAAGCAGAGTTCATGCAAACAGTGATTGAAGTCCTGCGGAAGAACCTCAACTAATTAAATTTCATCCTGGTTTTTATTTTTATGTTAATGGTTCACAGAGCCAAAGTAATGACCATGCAAACTGATTTCTACGGATGATAAGTCGTCTTTACTTATGAGGTAAACAGAAATAGAAAACGCATCCGTTTGGGAATTAATTTGACAGAAAATATGCACTTCGAAGCATTTCTAAGTCCCCCATTTCATCCACATCCATTAAATCCCGCTCATCTATCCAGGGCAACCAGTCCACGTTGAACTGGCTGAAAACTGCCCGTCCACCCTGGTCACCTTGCACCTTCAGTAGCGCCTCAAAGGTCTCCCGTGAAAAGAGCACCGGATTTCCCCTCTGATCACGTATGAGTGGTGCAGTTATCGGTAAGCGATTCTGGGCATAGCGATCGACAAGCTGGCGGATCAAATCAGCTGAGATTTGCGGTTGATCACACAACAAAAACATGACACTATCACAGTTTTTAGGCAGTGCCCCCAGACCTACCTGCATAGAGGATGCCTGCCCACTTTTCCAATCAGGATTGTGGACAATTTTCACTGGAAAAGTGCTGAGGGAGGCTGAAATCATCTCATTATCCGCCCCTGTGACGGCAGCCAGCGGCTCCAGGCCGGCTTCTAAGGCATTTTGCACCACATTTTGGATAAAAGGCTTTCCTTGCCAATCCAGAAGCTGTTTTGGGGTTCCCAAACGCTCACTCCCACCTGCGGCAAGGATCACGCCTGCCGTCCGAACATGAACACATGAGACGACCTCGTTGGGATTAGCTGCATGCAAAGACCCGATCAACACTTTATCATAATGATCGACCAAAGCTCGGGCGATCTGTCCTGCTTTTGCGCTTAAAAATGACCCTTCCGCCTGGTTTAGAAAGAGAATGCGCTGTGCTCCTAGGGGGATGCCTTTTAGCCCTCCCAGATCAGATTTTAAGAGTTTAATGAGATGTTCAACCTCAATCTTTTCCCCAAAATGTAATCCAGTTATTAATGAGAAATACTCCGGTCGATGAACATAATCCGCATGCAAAGGTTTCCCCAATCCTTGCAGACCTGCCATCACCACCACTTTATCAACCCAAGTTGGGATCACTGGTTCATTATCCGCAGGTGCTTTAAGGCTGCGATGACGCGCCTCATCTCCATCAATTAACAAGGGGACACCCATTCTCTGACAGAAGGTATGCAATGAATCAAGTGTCGATTCTTCCAACCCCATCAGGTGATTATTCTTCCCAAATGGTCCAGTGAGAAGAAGGATTCTTTCCTGTGTAAAGTCGAGTCCTTCTACATCGTCAATGGATTGAATGATCCGGTGTTCATCCGCCAGACTTACTTGCCAGCCATCAAGATGTGTTGTTGTGGTGATTATGACAGGGGAAGGCAACAAACGCGCCAGGGCAAACATCGCATCTGTTTTGCCGCCATCACCCACAAAAGCCAGGGTTTCAGCTTTATCCAGTGCAATCGCTTTAGAAAGATCCACCTGAATCAACCTTACAAAGATCTTGCTCGATAATATCCGCTACACTACCCCCATTATTCAGCACACGGCGGATCATTTGATCTTTCCCAATCCTCTCAAGACCCTTTCGGGCGTCAGCGGAAATTCATGAAACCAGACCCCTGTGGCATCATGCATCGCATGCATGATGGCGGGTGCCAATGGCAGATAGGGCATTTCTGCCATACCACGCGCGCCATAAGGCCCATTCGGCTCCGCTAATTCTAGAATAATCGACTCAACTTCCACTGGGATATCCAGGACAGTCGGGATCAGATAATTCGAGAGCATATTTGTTTGAACATACCCATCCTTCTGAATAAAGTTCTCAAGCAAGACATAACCCGCTGCCTGCACAACAGCCCCCTCAATTTGCCCTTCAACCTGAAGCGGGTTGATAGCCTTTCCGACATCATCTGCACAATAGACTTTTAATAGTCTTACCTCTCCGGTTTCGGTGTCCACTTCTAGCTCGACGGTTTCCGCCACATACCCATAAGAGAAATTGGGATAACATTCGCCTGTTTCTGGATCTAAGGGGGTCGTCGGAGGGGCAAAATAGGTAAATTCAACTCTAACGGGTCGCTCTCCA
>CAZWDG010000103.1:0-6259 GCA_964633075.1 uncultured Candidatus Brevefilum sp. | reverse complement strand
ATTCTAATCAAAACACCATCCGGCATCGCATTTGCTCCACGCAAAGAAGAAGGTATTCTCTCCCCTGAAGAGATCAACCAATTGACGGATGAAGAACGGGAAAAAATTCAAAAATCAATTGACGATCTTCAAGAAGATCTCCAAAAGATTCTTCAACAAGTTCCAAATTGGCAACGAGAAGCAAAACAAGAGATTAATGCCTTGAACAAAGAGATGGCGAACTTTGCCATTGGGGGGTTGATTAACGAATTACTCTCTAAATACCAACAATATGAGGAAATCCTCAATCATATCAGACAAATTCAGGACCAAATTACCAGTAATGCTGATGCCTTCCTTCCAAGTACTGAACGGGAGCCATCTGATTTCCTTGATATTATTTCACAACAACGTGATGGTGGTTCATCCTTGATGGAAAATTATAAAGTGAATGTGATCATTGATAACGCCAATCGTCAAGGTGCACCTGTGATCTTTGAAAATAATCCGAGTTATGTGAATCTTATCGGACGTGTCGAGTATTTTGCACAAATGGGGATGTTGAGGACGAGTTTCCGGATGATAAAACCCGGCGCCATGCATAAAGCCAATGGCGGCTTTCTGGTTTTGGATGCGCGTAAAGTTTTATCTGAACCCTATGCTTGGGAGGGATTAAAAAGAGCGCTTCAATCCAAAGAAATTGAAATTGAATCCCTCGGACAAGCCCTCAGTCTCATCAGCACCGTCTCACTAAAACCAGAACCAATCCCTCTTGATCTAAAAATTGCTTTAGTAGGAGATCGACTTCTCTATTATCTTCTTATTCAATATGACCCGGAATTTTCAGAGCTGTTCAAAGTCGAAGCCGATTTCGAAACTGAAATTGAGTGGAATGAGACCAATCAGGACCTTTATGCTAAACTCATTGCCTCAATTGCCAAAAGAGAAAACACAATTCCATTAACAAACAACGCGGTTGCACGCTTAATTGAGCAGAGCGCCAGACTGGCAAGTGATTCAGAACGCCTTAACACCCGCTTACAGGATTTGACTGAACTGATCATCGAATCTGATTATTGGGCAAAACAGAATTCGCATAAGTTTGTCACTGCTGAAGACGTGCAACAAACAATCGATGCAAAAATCAAACGTTCGGATCGACTCAGGGAAAAGGCACAAGAATCCATTTTGCGGGATATTGAACGCATCAGCACAGAGGGCAAAAAAGTCGGCCAAATTAATGGGCTTTCCGTTTTCTCTCTCGGATCTTTTATGTTTGGAAAACCAAGCCGGATTACGGCTCAAATCAGCCTTGGGAAAGGACAAGTTTTAGACATCGAACGAGAAGTGGAAATGGGAGGTCCTATCCACTCAAAGGGTGTTCTAATCATGGCCGGTTTCCTGAGAGGAAGATATGCACAAGATATCCCTTTAAGCTTATCTGCCAGTCTCGTTTTTGAACAATCCTATGGCGGCGTGGATGGTGATAGCGCTTCAACAGCAGAACTCTATGCACTTCTTAGCGGTATTGCTGAGGTGCCTTTACGGCAGGATCTGGCTGTCACCGGATCGGTTGATCAATATGGGCAGGTACAGGCAATTGGCGGTGTTAATCAGAAAATTGAAGGGTTTTATGATATCTGTAAAGCACGTGGTCTGACCGGAGATCAAGGCGTTTTAATCCCAAAATCCAACATCAAACACCTGATGCTCCGTAAGGATGTGGTTGAATCAGTCAACGCGGGTGAATTCCATATTTATCCATTGGAAAATATCGATCAAGGTATTGAGATCATGACGGGGATTGCTGCGGGTGAAAGGCAAGCTGATGGAAACTATCCTGAAGGCACTGTAAACGCCCTGGTTCAACAGCGTTTGGAAAAAATGGCAAAAAAATTAACCGAATTTGGTAAAGGAGAGAGCTGAAAGTGTGAGTGAGGTTTACGGATCGATTTGCGTTGAGAAGATTCTGGTCTCTCTTGATAGCTCAAAACATAGTTTTGCTGCTTTGCAGGCAGCTTTATCAATGGCCCATCATTACAACGCATCGATCAAGGGTGTATTTGTCGAGGATATCACACTGCTGAATTTGGCGGAAATGCCCTTTCATCAAGAAGTAGGTGAATACTCAGCAACAGTTCGTGAAATTTCCTCCGATGGTATATCTCGTGGAATCTTTGTCCAATCGAAATGGGTGATCCGAACTTTTCAAAAACTCATCAACCGGACAAATCTCCGAAGTGATTTCGTTATTCGCCGTGGGAAGGTGAACGATATTATCAGCCGCGAATCAGAAGAATGTGACATTCTCATCCTTGGAAAGAGTGGGACCAATCCCTTAGGATACCGCCAATTAGGGTCTACTGCAAAAGCATTAATCCAAAAGGGACAGAAAAACCTGCTGTTGGTCGAAGACGGCAATGAAATCAATCAACCCCTAATCGTTCTTTATGATCATTCACCGGCTGGGCAGACCGCTATCGAAACCGGTAAAGACCACCTCAATCCAGGAGAAACTTTGATCCTATTGGTCAGTGAGGACAATCCTGATGAATTTGATAGGGATAAAATTCATCTTACCAAGTGGGCAAGGGAGAATCAAATCAATATATCTATCCAAACCCACACATCCCGCTCATTTGATTACACCATTGAGAGGATTAAGGATCTAAAGACAGGTTTACTTATCCTGCCTTACATCCAAAACTCTCCTCAAGAAAAATTCGTTGCGATTTGTTTGGAAAAAATTTATCTGCCGATTTTATTGATTCAAATCCCACGCATCGTGTGATCAAATCTGTTATTCCCAAGAAAGAGATATGATTAAGTTTCTATTTCGTTCGCTTTGGCGAACGCATAGCAACACTTTCAACCATTCCTATCCCCAGCATTAATGACAGCAAAGAGCTGCCACCGTAACTCACAAATGGTAAAGTCAACCCTGTCACTGGGATAACGTTGATATTTACACCGATATTCACAACCGTTTGAAAAAAAATTAAAAATCCAAACCCATAAGCGATTAATGACCCAAAAGATTCAGGTGCATTTTGGGATATGCGGATGCATCGAACAATGACTATAATCAGCAGGACAATCACTAAGGCAGCACCCACAAAACCAAAATCGGCTGCTAATACTGAAAAGATGAAGTCCGTGTGTCGCACTTTCAGAAATCTGAGTTGAACCTGGCTTGACTGGTTATAACCCTGTCCAAACCAACCACCAGTGCCAATTGTGATGAGTGCCTGGTCAACATTGTAAGTCTCACCATATCGGGCATCAGGATCAGGGAAAAGGAAATTCGTGATACGATCCTTTTGATAATCAGCCAGAAAGGCAAACCCTGTTGCAGCACCGATTAATATAACCAATAACACAACGCTAATAGCAATTAAAATGAGTCGAATTTTTATCCCTGTTATCCACAACATCGCCCCCCAAATCACCAACAAGACAATCGTGGTGCTCAAGTTTGGTTGAAGAAATATCCAGAGTGCCAAACCACCAACGATCAATCCACTTTGAATGATCGTCCTAAGATCAAGGGATCTTCTTACATGATTGGCAAAAAAATTTGCCAGGCTGAGGATGAGCACAATTTTTGCCAGCTCAGCTGGTTGAATCAAGATTTGACCAACTTCTAACCATCTTACAGCCCCAAACCTGGCTTCTGCAGTGAGTACAAACAATAGAAATGCTATCGTCACCACATACATCGGCTGGATTAATGTCATCCAATACTTATAATCTACAGCAGCAACAACAAATAACACACCAAGACTGATCAGCAGAAAAGTTGTTTGACGTTGGGGATGGTCCACAAGTTCAATATTCCCTGCGATTGAGCTACGCACAAGCGCAATCCCCAAAATCGATAGAACCAACACAGCCCCAAACAATAAGAAATCAAAGTTTTGCCAGATATTGCGTGAGTTATTCATACGATTTTAAGTATTTCAATATCGCTTTATTCACGATTACACCTGCGAAATAATTCATAACGACCATTTACTATTCTCAACCCCGAATCAAATTATTCATTCGATCATGATAAAGGAGAGACTAATCAACTCTAGATTTACATGTTTGTGTTTCTATGGGCTCACCGCGCCATCAATTGCCTTCAACTCAAAATAGGCATCAATCACCCGGCGAGACACCGGAGCTGATAAGATTGCCCCTTCAGTTCCATTGTAGACAAAGGTAACAACCGCTATTTCTGCATCATCCCATGGGGCATAACCCACATACCAGGCATGTGAAGGCCAGGCGCCAAATTGGCATAAACCCTGCTCTTGAGCCACATTATCACAATATTCAGCAGTACCAGTTTTGCCAGCAGATCGACTTGAATCATTTCTAAAGAGTGCTTCATGCCGATCACCAGCATAATCACTTGCTGTGCCTTCGGTAACGACCATTCTCATCGCCTGATTTGACAGTTCAATTACCCACGGTTCTACAGTCTTCGTTTCACTGGTTTGAACATTGCCATCATAAACATGGATGACGGGGTCTTTCGTAATATCCCAGCGGTAACTCGGTTCAAGTTCATCCAAAATCGTTCCATCCTCTGCGATCACTTTGCTTATGAGAGTGACATCCATGAGCTTTCCACCATTTGCAATAGTCGAAATTGAATTGAGAACTTGAAGCGGTGTGGCAAGCACATACCCCTGGCCAATCGCTGCAGTATAGGTATCCCCTGTCGCCCAGTTTTCACCTAAAGTAATGCGTTTCCAGGTGGGATCAGGAATCAAGCCATCTGATTCTCCTGGCAGTTCAATCCCAGTCAGGGTACCATACCCAATGGCTTTGGCATACTCACTCATTCGCCAAATACCCAATCCACCATCCGGCACTTCATCCCCAAATCCACCGGCAACTTTGTGCCAGTATACATTGCAGGACATAGCGACACCCTTCATAAAATTTACCATGCCGTGACCGTTGCGGTCCCAACACACAAACTCTCGAGGTGTGCCAGGATCATTTTCATAAAATCGTTGGATAACCGTGATTGTGCCCGGGTCTTCAATTTCGTATTCAGGTGTAACCACACCTTCGTTTAAGACCCCGAGAGCAGAAGCCATTTTGAATACAGAGCCGGGCGGATGTTCAGCTGATACAGCATGATTAAATAGCGGTCTTTGAGGATCATTGCTCAATTGTTGATAATAATAACCCGGGATGATCCTCTCCATACGGTTATTCTGGTAATTGGGGTAAGAGACAAGGGCTAAAACTTCTCCTGTTTTGGGATTCATGGCGATGACCACCCCATTATTGGAGATCGTCTTGCCAGCATAGTTATTCCAATATTCGATTTCGCTGATCAGAGCCTCACGGGCAATCGCTTGAAGGCGAACATCAATCGATAAATAAATATCATTGCCAGGAATTGGTTCTTCGAGTTCTGTTAAATTGCGAACGATTTCACCTGCCACATTGACTTCAACAGTTTGAGTGCCATTCCGCCCTGCAAGCGAGTCGTTGAGCGATTGTTCCACACCTGCATAGCCTACCTTGTCCCTGTTTGCGACGAAGCCAAGATTGACATAATATTCTTCAAGAATAGCAGGTATTGGACCCAAAAAACCAATAATTTCTGAAGTCAATTCCCCCGTGGGATACTGGCGAACAGAGGTGGTTTCAACATCAATACCAGGCCAATCTTCTCGATTTTCCATGACAATCATGGCAACATCTTGTGAAACATCACATTTTAACGCTGTCGATTGAAACGGCCAATTCGTTGTTGCAATATAAACCACTTCTGAAATACCTAAATCGTTATAGCAGGGTGTAAAATTCCTGACTGTCTCCTCTTCTGTATCCCCCTGACTGATCGGTATATCGATCAACTCAGATAATTCCCTGAAAATCGCCTGGGTATCCCCCTCATCCTCAGGGAGATATCCGGGAATGACAACCACATTATATGAGGGTACATTCTGCGCCAGAATGACACCATTGCGATCATAAATTGTGCCCCTGATTGCCGGAATGCTGATCACTTGCGTTCGATTATCATCTGCCTGAGCTATAAAATTAGCACCTTGCAAGATTTGTATATCAAACAACCGTAACAAATAAAAACCAAAAATGGTGAGGATCAAAATATAAAGCACCAAGTAGCGCCAGTTTTCAAATAGTCTTGTCCTTCTTAAGAAATTGTTCATGTCTCCACTTCCAAAGGGTGTGCACGATTTGCCAATTCATTGGCGAGAGCATATACCGGCAGAGCAAAAATCAAATTTAATAAGACACTTGGAAG
>CAZWDG010000102.1:0-6292 GCA_964633075.1 uncultured Candidatus Brevefilum sp. | reverse complement strand
CGATTGCGCCCACCGGCACGATCGCCACGGTGACGGGATGCGAGGGCTATGGCTGTGAGCCCGTCTTTGCACTCGCTTATATCCGCCATGTTAATGACAACGGAAATGATCTCCAATTAAATTATGTCAGCCCCCAATTTCAAAAGGCCTTAGACCAGTTAGACATCGAACCTGAAACAAAGGAAAAGATCATCCAACAGGTGGTTGAAAAGGGGACTTGTCAAAATAGTACCGACCTTCCAGATTGGATCAAGGATACTTTCGTTGTCTCAGCTGAAATCCAGGCAGAGGAACACGTCCGCATGCAAGCTGCTCTTCAGGCATTTGTGGATAACAGCCTGAGTAAGACGATTAATTTTCCAGCAACAGCCACACCTGATGATGTCGCTAAAGCCTATATGCTTGCCTGGGAACTGGGCTGCAAAGGCATTACGGTTTATGTGACCGGCTCAAGGGAACAGGTTGTGCTGGAGACAAAGGACACAGCAAACGCCAAAGGGGCAAATGGCGAACAACTCCCAATCTGGCACGAAACAAAAAAACCCCGCCCTCGTTCATTAAAAGGCTATACCTATTCAATTGACACCCCCCTAGGAAGGACCTATGTCACCGTTAATGAGAATGGCAGCAATCAACCTTTTGAAGTCTTTATCAACACTGCGAAAGCAGGCTCAGAAACGGCTGCCCACTCCGAAGCCATTGGGCGTATGATTTCTTATCTATTGCGCATCTCCTCACCCATTGAACCCCGAGAACGTCTCAAGATTGTCGTGGAACAACTCGCCGGTATCGGCGGCAGTCGACCCCTTGGGTTTGGTCCAAACCGTATTCGCTCCTTACCTGACGGGATTGCCAAAGCTCTGGATGAATATCTCTTTGCCAACCAATCAGAAAACAAATCTGACACGGAAGAATGGAAAGAATCTGCAATACCGCTGCCTTTGTCCGGATTGGAAGGGGATGAGGAAGGTGTTGTACGGCGCATTGGAGAATTATGCCCCGAATGCGGTCAGGCAACATTCATCAATGAAGAGGGTTGTCGCAAATGTTACAGTTGCGGCTATAGCGAATGCTAAATCAGGAATTACAACCTTCTCAAAACGATCATAAGGTGCCAATAAATATCAAGACTTGCTTTGACTGCAGTCATTGATTATGGGAATCTCATCATGTTGCTGCATTTAGCTTCGATAGAATGTCTTATGTAGTCATTTTTCGAATGAGATCAATAGTATCAAAAATCCTTAAGCATAGAGTAAATTGTATGTATAATTATGACAAACAAAGCTGAATTCCGGAGGAAATATCGATGAAAAATGATTGGGTCCAAAATACCGTTATCGTAAATGAAAGAATTGAAATTTTCTATACCCGGACAGGAGAAGGAGACAAACCAGCAATTGTTCTGGCACACGGTATTACCGATAATGGACTGTGCTGGCACCAGCTTGCCAGTGACCTCGAAGCTGATTATGACCTGATCATGTATGACGCCTATGGTCATGGAAAATCTTCACGCATAGATCCAAAAAAGCGCTTCGACCTCTCCGAAGATCTTCACGACCTTATCAAAGCCCTGAAGCTGGAAAAACCAGCGGTGATCGGTCACTCGATGGGTGCTGCAACAGCAGCAGGGTTTGCGGCTGCTCACCCCGAGATGCTCTCGGCTTTGGTCTTAGAAGACCCACCCTGGTCAGATGAGGGAGTACCTGAAGAGCAGAGAAAAACCTTACATCAAGAATGGAAAAAGAAAAATCTGGCCCTCAAGAAAAAAACTGTCAAAGAACTGGTCAAGCTTAAGAAAAAAGAATCCCCTAACTGGCAGGAAGCAATCCTGGATGAGTGGGCACAATCTAAATTGGAGGTTGACCCTGCAATATTTGACCAACATCCCATTTTTCGCACGGATTGGCGAGAATTGGCTCGGGCAATTCAGGTGCCCACATTGATCGTGACAGGTGATAACGAATTAGGTGCAATTGTCACACTGAAGTTGGGCATAGAGGCTGTAGAATTACTTAAACACGGTGAGTTTGGTCACATCAGCGGTGCCGGGCATTGTGTTCGCTATGAACAATATCATCCCTATCTTACGATGGTGAAATTGTTCCTCAAACGGAATCTGCGCGCCTGACATCTTGATGCGGTGGGTATTAGACCCATGTCAAACACAAGCAAAGGAAGCCTTTCCCATGATAAAACGATTGATTTTACTTGCAGGAAATATTGGTGCTGGGAAAACATCCCTCACTGAACGAATCGGTAAGCGATTGGGTTGGCAAACCGCTTATGAATCTGTAGCCGACAATCCTTACCTCCCTGATTTTTACGAAAACATGCAGGAATGGTCCTTCCACCTACAAATCTACTTCTTAGGGCATCGCGCCGAACAGCATATTTATCTGTCAAAGTTGCCTGAATCTGCCATCTTGGATCGCAGCATCTATGAGGATGCCCATATTTTCTCGCGTGCTCTGCACCATATGGGCAATTTTCGAGATCGCGATTACGAAGCTTATTTGCGTTTATACCACCTGGTCGTAAACAACCTTCCCAAACCTGATTTATTAATCCACCTCGAAGCGCCAGTGCCCATCCTGATGGAGCGCATCCGTCGCAGGGCTCGCAATATTGAGACAGGCATTGACGAAGCCTATTTAAGCCTATTAGATCGCTTCTATCAAGAATGGATCGCCGGGTTTGACCTTTGCCCTGTCCTCACCATCCGCAGTGATGACCTCGATTTTGTCCACCAGACGCAGCATCTTGATATCGTTGTTGACCGGATTAAGGAAAGACTGAGCGGACGTGAAGAGATGGTGTTCTGAGTGGTGAATGGTGAATAGTGAATTGTGAATGGTGCATGAGCGCAAGGGGGAAATGGTGTGCAACTTTATCGGTAGTCTCTCGTATATCAATATAAAGAACTGACGAGGAGATGACTTGAGCGAACAAGAAACGCTCTTGATTGAAACCGCTCTAAAGGGTGACGACAAAGCCTTTGGACTTCTGGTTGAAGCCTACCAAAAACCCGTATTCAGCCTGTGTTATCGCATGTTAGGAAACAGCAGAGACGCAGAAGATGCTGCCCAAGAGAGCTTCATACGGGCATATACCAACCTCAAAAAGTATGACCCAAGCCGCTCCTTTGCCACCTGGTTGCTATCAATCGCTTCACATTATTGCATCGACCGGATGCGAAAGCGGCAGCTTGACACCATCTCGACCGAAAGCCTCCCAGCGGAGATCACCCCCGATCATAAAGCCCCTAATCCTGAAAAGGAATTGCGTGAAGCAGAACGGGAAATCCTTATCCAGAGACTGCTGACAAGATTAAATCCGATCGATCGGGCTGCCATCATCTTACGCTATTGGCACCAATACTCCGAAGTGGAAATTGCAGAAGCACTGGATCTTTCCGTAAGCGCAATCAAGAGCCGGCTTTATCGCTCTCGCCAGGTGCTCGCAGATGCTTATCTGGCATCAGAAAACAACCCTCCTGTGAATGAAAGGAGACCTTATGAGTCACCAGCCTTTTGAAACTTGGCTAATATCAGATGAAAAATTAAACCCTGAACAGCAACAAGCATTAGACACTCACCTCCAAGCCTGTGAGATCTGCCGTCAACGGGCAGCAGCCTTAAAAACAGTGAGTGAAGTGTTTTTAAATGACTCTGCGCCCATACCAGAGCCTGGCTTTACCCAAAGATGGCATGCTCGTTTATCCATTTATCGGAAACAACGCCAGCAGAGACGTATGTGGTTGCTCACATTGGGCTTATTTGCACTTTCTGGCTTTGTCTTTTTAGGATTATTCATTTATCACCAGGCAGGCTTTAACTGGATCTATTCTCTCAGCCAATCCATCGCCAGGTTCAGCCTTTTTGCTGCCAGGATCAATCAACTCTGGATTGTGATCCAGTCGTTATTCTCAGCTCTTCCTATTCTCGTCCCAGTCATAATCGTCTTTGGGATCGGCACCCTATCTGCGATAATTGCCCTAATGATTGCCTGGTTCAGTTCAATAATCAAACTTTATCAACCCGTTCAAGAAGGAGTTTCTGTAAGATGAAAAAAATAAACAAAATCATCCTGATCAGTATAACGGCCCTGTTCATTACACTGATCTTTCCCACCAGTGTTCTGGCTGCTCCCAGTGAAGATGACCGCACTATTTTTGGATCGAGTTACACCCTGGAAAGCGGGCATATCCTTGATGGCAATCTTAATGTGGTCGGGGGAATTGTCAATATTGAAGAAGGTGCCAAAGTTAATGGTGACATGCTTGTGTTGGGAGGCCTGGTTGATATTGATGGCACGATCCAGGGCAATCTGACCGTCATTGGTGGTAATGTCACCTTGATGGATCATGCCGTTATCAAGGGCAATTTGGTTTCCCCCGCCAGTTACATTACTAGGGAACCCGGTGCTGTCATTGAAGGCGATCAAATTGAGGGATGGGACATCCCATGGACCAATCATAATTTCCCCATGATGCTTCAGCCAAATAGGCGAAACACACCCTCTTTTGGAATACTCCCATTCATCACGAATTTTGCCAAAGGGACACTGTTATTCCTGGTCCTGGTCGCTTTAGGCGCATTAATGCTCCTCGTGATGCCCAAACCAACTGAGGTCATGACCGATGCCCTGACCTCTGATCCCTGGCCCGTGCTTGGATATGGTGCATTAACCATGTTCGTAGCCGTGGTTGGTGGGATCCTCTTATCCTTGACAATCTGTTTAATCCCAGTAGTAATTTTAGGTTGGCTGGCAATCGGGCTGGCTGTTTTAGCCGGTTGGTTAGCACTGGGTTACGAGCTGGGCAAACGTATCGGTGAGGGGATTTTCAAGACCACATGGCACTCTGCGCTCTCAGCCATTGTAGGTAATTCAATCCTGTTCCTGGTTGCTAGAGGGCTCGACCTTATCCCATGCCTGGGTCCCTTCATAGTTTTTGTTGCCATGCTTTTCGGACTGGGTATGGTTGTGATCACTTTGTTTGGCAACAAGCCCTATCCAATGAAAACAATCAAAGAAAGCGAGCAGCAAATCATCATAAACACTGGTGATATGGATCAATTGCAAGAGGACCGCATCACTGAGGTGCTGAAACAGGAAGATATTACCCAGAATAAGCCCATCGAAGCACTAGGTTTAGACACTCGCACCACAAAAATCCTTAAAGATGCAGGCTTTTCAACAATTGATGATATTATTACCAGCCTGGAAAATGGTGCGGGTGAAATTTCAAAAATCAATGGGTTTGGCCCAAAATCATTTGTTAACTTAACCGAAGCATTACAGAAAGCAGGTTATAAAGTCCCATGATCAGTTTGCCATCGCCCATTAAGGATGATAAGAAAAATTGTAACTACTCAGCCTGCATTGGAAATAAGGGGTGTGGTTTGGCGGTAAAGCCGCCAATCCACACCCCTCACTCTTCAGCAGCAGGATTGCTTAAGTAGTAACAAAAAATTTTAAAAAAACCTTGGCAGCGCTTACCAAACTAATTTTTTAGGAGGTTCAGATGAAAAAACAACTTATTTTAACCATTCTTGTTCTCATCATTGCCAGCTTTGCTTGCTCGATTCAAAATATTGAAATGAGAACCATCGAAATTCAAGAAAAAACCATCTCGGAACCCTTGCCAGACAACACCGATGAAATTGAACTGACATTCCAGATGACAGGCGGTCAGTTTTCACTTTATCCCGGAGCACAAGGATTGGTTGATGGCACGATCACCTATAACGTCGAACAATGGGAGCCAGAATTCACCCGCAGTCAAAACACCTATAAGATCAAACAGGTTAATCCAATGCGTATTACAGGAATCCCTTCGGATGATGTGATCAACACTTGGGACCTGGCATTGACCAACACTCGCCCATTGGACCTCACCATCGAAGGTGGTGCCAGTAAAAACGACTTTGATTTATCCGGACTCCAGTTGACCAATTTAACCATCAAACAAGGTGCCAGCGAAACAATCGTCCGTTTCCAGGTGCCCAATCCAGCTCTAATGGAAAACCTTTCCTTCACCACCGGCGCGTCCTCTGCTGAAATCTATGGATTGGGAAATGCCAACTTCAAACGAATGACCATGTCTGCAGGTGCCGGGGATTACACACTTGATTTCAGCGGCTCGTTTGTACAGGATGCTGTTGTAGATATCAAGGCGGGCATCAGCAACCTGAAAATCATCATTCCGGCCGGCATGAAAGCCATTGTGGAAAATCAGGGCACAGTCAGTAACATCAACACTCAGGGAACTTGGTTGGTAACAGAC
>CAZWDG010000101.1:0-6326 GCA_964633075.1 uncultured Candidatus Brevefilum sp. | reverse complement strand
GTTGATCCCGCTGTTCTGCAGTACTAACTGGACAGCCACTGAGGCGCTGAACAGCAGCGCGCCAACTATGGCGCGGATTGGATGCCAGCGCGAGAAGATGACCAGTGCCACAGCGATGAATCCCCTACCGCCGGTCATATATTCCGTCCAGTTCATCGCATAGGCGATGGCGATATGGGCAGCACCTGCTCCAGCCAGCATGCCACCAACAAACAATGCCTGGAATTGGATCAGGAGCGGATTTCTGCCTGAAGCATACGCAATATTGGCATTTTCACCAACTGCGCGTAATCCCAATCCCCAGCGTGTTCGAAATAATAAAAACCAGACAATAACAGCAGTGGGAATAACCAGGAATATCAACAGGTCAAACCTGAATAGGCTGGCAGTTAGGGTGGGGAGATGTGCAAGTCCTGGCAGTTCAAATCTGGGTAAGGCGTGGATGCTTTTACCTACATATGGATTTCCTATCAGTGCACTTAATCCGAAACCAAAGAACATGATTGCTAGACCGCTGGCAAGTTGATTGGCTTTGCGTATGACCGTGAGATAACCGAAGACCATATTTAACAACGCGCCTGCTATCACAGAGACAAGTACGCCCAGATAGGGATTGCCGCTTTGCACGGTGATCGCAAAACCTGATGCTGCGCTCACCAGCAGTACACCCTCAAGCCCAAGGTTAACCATACCAGCCCGTTCGTGGATTACCTCTCCTAATGCTGTATAAAGGAGTGATGTTCCTGAATAGATGGCGCTGGAGAGAATACCCAGTAGTGATAAGAGATTCATGTTCTTTTACCTCTGCTTAGGGTGGGCTGTGCGAGTACCACAAATAGGGTTAATGCCAGCAAAATATTGATAATGGAATATGGCACGCCGCTGGTGATTTGCAGCAGGTTTCCACCGGAAAAAATTAAAGAGACTAAAAAAGACATGATGATGATTCCCAATGGATCACCCCCCACCAGCCAGCGGATCAGGAATCCCATGAATCCCCACCCAATGGAGAAATTGGTTAACAGAAGCCCGTAATATCCAGACGCCTGAACCATGCCTGCCAATCCCGCAATCGCACCGCCAGCACAAAACACGACCAGGATGTATGTTTTCAGAGGGATGCCGTTTCTCAGCGCTGCTTGCGGATTGCCACCGATTGCCTTCATCTCTAAACCCCAGCGGCTGTATTGCATCAGCAGCCAGAAGGCAGTTAATAGGACTAAGCCAATGACTATACCCCAGCTGATCCGTGTCCCCAAAAAGGTCGGCAGCCGTGCTGCTTCGACAAATCTGGGTGTTTTGTTGGTTTCCATGGCAGAATGCCAGAACCCGAATACTAAAAATCCGATGATCTTGGGTGCTACGGAATTCAATAAAAGGGAGGTGATGGTTTCATTGACTAGCCCGATGGATTTCAAATAAGCCGGCAGTAATGCCCACAGAGCCCCGCCCAGCATGCCGAGTACTATCATGATCGGGATTAGCATCCATGCAGGTAGATTTTGAAATGTCAATGCACCCCAGGTGGCCAAAGCGGCCCCGATATACAGTTGCCCTTCAGCACCTACATTGATCAGCATGATCCTGGAGGGCAGCGCCACCGCCAGGCCGGTCAATAATATGGGTGTCATGGAAACAATGACCTCCGATAATCCGTAGGCGCTCCCTAGGGTGGATGAAAAAATATCCCGATAGGATTGGATGGGGTCTTTGCCAATGATAAATAAGATGATCCCGAATAAAACGAAGGATAATGCGACCATCGTTAGGTAATGCAATAATGTATACACCTCTCCGGGTAGGATGATGGTTTTATTTTTTATCGTGTCGTTTTGTTTAATCATTTCCTTCCTTTGATCCGGTCATTAGGTGACCGATCTCGATCGTGTTCGTTTCTCTGGGTGTGAACCGGCCGACAATGCGCCCTCCCAGCAGGACAATTAATCGGTCGCTGAGTGAAAAAAGTTCATCAAGGTCTTCCGAGATTAATAAGATTCCACTACCCTCTGCACGGGCTTTCACTATGGCCTGTTGGGCGGCTATGGTGCTCTGTACGTCTAATCCCCTTGTCAGGTAGGAGGCAATGATCAGTTTTGGATCGAATAAAAGTTCGCGCGCCACGGTCATCCTCTGTAAATTCCCTCCTGAGAGCGACATGGCCGGTATATATAACTGGGGGATCTCAAAACCGAGATTATTAAAAGCCTTGCACGCATCCTTCTTGGCTTGTTGCCAGTTGATGCGTAGCCCGCCCCATTGTGCATAGTGCCATGTGCGCGTGAGCGCCATATTATGCAGTACCGGTAGCCAGCCCGTGACCGCCATCTGCAGTGGACTTTCAGGGATGAAAGCCACACCGCTCTTGCGCACTTCACTGATTGACCAGTGTGTGGCATCTTTGCCGAATAAATATTTTTTGCCTTGCGTGTAGTGTTCCAACCCAAGCACTACATCCCCCAGCTCTTTTTGCCCATTTCCTGATACGCCCGCTACCCCTACAATTTCACCGGGAAATATTTCTAGATTGATCTCTTTCAGGCTGATGCCATTGTTTTCTCCATCGGTTTCAATTCCCCGCAGTTGTAATAGTGGTGATGTTGGTTGTGTTTTTCTTTTAGGTTTCGATGTGATGCTGGTGGTGAAAGATTTCGCGAACATGAATTGAATTAATCTTTCTTTGGTCAGGTCTTTCCGTAGCACTGTTCCGCTGACTTTCCCCTTTCTCAATACCGTCACCCGGTCTGCGCAGTCAAGTACCTCGTCTAGCTTGTGTGTGATTAATAGGATGACATAACCGTCTTTCTTTAAATTCTTTAAAATCCCGAAAAGTGCGTCGACCTCATGTGGTGCCAGAACTCGAGTCGGTTCATCTAAAATGAGGATTTTGGCATTCGATATTAAAAGTTTGAGGATTTCAACTTTTTGTTGCTCACCTAAAGATAGTTGCGAGACAATTTCTTGTGGATTGACCCCAAGTTCGTATTTATCTGATATTTCTTGAATATGACTTTCAATTTCTGCTAGTTGAATAAAATATCCAAGATTATCAAGGAATAACGCCATATTTTCTGCGACCGAGAAAGCGGGGATGAGGGAAAAATCTTGAAAAACAAGACCGATCTTGGCTCTTAGCGCATCGGCTGGTGTTTTGATCTTTACTTCATTCCCATTTAAAAGAATCGTCCCCGCATCTGCTTGGTAAAAGCCATACAGTATCTTAACCAGTGTGCTTTTACCTGCCCCATTTTCACCGAGTAGCGCATGTATTTCGGATGGGTAGATGTCCAGGTTGATTGCATCATTCGCCAGTACACCCGGGAATGCTTTTGTAATTCCAATTAAGGAGAGAATGGGATTTTGAGATTTTTGGTGTACGGATTTCTTAGGCAATACGATTCCTGTTTGATTGATTTAACTTGGTGACGAGTTTTAAAATGATACACAAATGGAAATATTTCTGGAAGCGTAGAAATTTGGTGTTTGCAGAATGTGGTGAAGAAAAACTACCCCCGTAGTCTTTACGGGGGAATCTTTGTGAAGAAGATGGATCATTCGATTAAATGATGCTCTTTGGCGTATCGTACCAGCTCAACCCGGTTGTGCAGACCTAGTTTCCCAAAGATATTTGCGCGATGTCCTTCCACCGTGCGCACGCTGAGGTTCAGTTGTTCCCCGATCTGTCGATTGGTGTACCCATCCGCGATCAGCTTTAATACATCCACTTCACGCGGAGTGAGGGGTTTTATTTTTTCTTCCATTCTGTGTGTGGTTTTTTTTCTGCTCAAATAGCATGGGCAGCATTTTGGGGTCCACGTACATTTCTCCTCCCATGACCCTTTTAATTGCCTCGATTAATTCCTTTTCAGCAGCGTGTTTCAGAATATAACCAGATGCGCCTGATCGTATCGCTTCCCTCAACAGCCCTTCATCTTCATGCACGGTCAGGATTAAAATGCGCAGTTCAGGATACCGGGTGTGCAGTTCTTTGGTTACTGTAATACCGTCCATGTCAGGCATGCTTACGTCCAGCACCAGCACGTCAGGTTGATATTCATTGGTCAGACTGATTGCTTCCATGCCGCCCGCTGCTTCTCCCACGACAGATAACGAAGGTTCTGATTGAATCAATGCACGCAGTCCAGCCCGCACCACTGCATGATCATCTGCGACCAGGATGCTAGTTGTCAAGCGGCACCTCAACTTTGATTGTGGTCCCCTTACCCGGGGCGCTTTCCACGGTAAATGAGCCCCGCATCATTTCAACCCGCTCCTTCATGCCAAACAGCCCTAACTGTTTTTCGATATTTGGACTGGTGGTGATGAAGCCTACCCCGTTATCTTCAACCACAGCATGTACGTGATGGGTTCTATGGGATATCAGCACATCCACATGGCTGGCATGGGCATGTAATGCGACATTGGTTAGGGATTCTTGCACGATGCGGAATAAGGAGGTTTCTATATCAATAGGTAGGCGCTTATTCTCAAACCCAACCGCTTCAAAATCGACCGCAATGGAATGTTGTTTGGAAAATTCGTGGATGTATTGTTCCAATGCGGTGACTAACCCCAGATGGTCTAAACTCGCCGGTCGCAAGTTTACTGCTAAGCGGTGTAAATTGTTCTGTAGGTTCTCTGACAAATTCTTTATTTTATCCAGATGCTCGTTCGCGCTGTCATCCATATTCGCTTCTCGTGATAGTAATCCCAGTTCAACCATCAGGGCTGCCAGTAACTGACCCGATTCATCATGTAATTCCCTGGAAAGGTGCAGACGTTCCTCTTCCTGTGCCTTCATCAGTCGTTGTGAGAGGGCGTGCAGTTGCTCGTTGCCGCGGCTGACCTCATCAAACAGCCAGGCATTTTGAATCGCGACCGCCGCCAGGTTGGCATAGGATTGAATCAGCAGTTGCTTCCCTTCTGAAAAAGCGGCCGTGTCGTTGCTTAGTAAATTCATGGCACCTATGGTCTTGTTTCCAAAGATGAGCGGGAATATTCCGTAGGATGGATATGGCCTCTTGCTGTGATCAGTCTGTACCACCGCTGTTTCTAATCCCTTCACCTCGACCTTGTTTTCCCATTTTCCCTTTTGACTGCTAATTTCATCTGGGGTGATGCCGTATGCCACAGTAGTGGCATATGGTGGACTTTCGCTCATAAAAATATCAATCCAGGCACACTTCGCCTGAAATTTATCAACCGCGATCTCGCAAATGGCCTGGAAAATGGAATTTTTATCAAAGTTTCCAAGAAATGCTTTGGAAGCATCATTTAACTTATCCACATCCTCAATGCGTTGCTGCAGCGATTGGGCTGCCTTGCGCCTTTCGGTAGTAGTTGCCGCCAGGATTAAAGAAGTTAATGCCACTACCCCCATGAATGTCTGCAGTAGGATCAGGCTGTCATTGATGGACTCTTGAAAGAATGGCCCGCTCCCATTCACCGTTCCCCAGATTGCGATTGCTGAAATTAAAAAGATACTGGCCGTTGCCCCATGTTGACCAAACCGTAGTGCTGCCCAGATGATGAATGGGAAGATTACGTAAATCATGGCTTGATGGGTGATATCAATGGGTGGTAGATGACTGAATACATACCAGGTGATGACCAGTATGAGAATTAACAGGCCTAAGCCCTCAAAAATGGATTTTGTCCTGCCCTTTAATGGGAGTGGCTTGAGCCAGACCATGATGGTTGGTGCAACCACTAAAGCGCCTAGCAGGTCGCCAATCCACCAGGTGATCCAGATGCTAAAAAACGCGCTCTGCGGAGTCTGGGTGGTGATGAGCAGGGTGAGTGTCCCAATGCTGGCGCTGATGGCAGTGCTGAATGTGCTGACCATCGCCAATCCGATCACATCATTGAGTTTGTCCAGCACCTCGTGAAAATGTAGATACCGCTTCAATACGTAGGCGGCTGTCACTGCCTCCAGGGTATTGCCTAAAGCCATGCCCATCGCCAGGTTGATTGGCGCTCCGGTCAGAATTGACCCGCCCAGTACCCCCAGCGTGATTCCCGGCCAGTAGGAGATTCCAAATAATAGTAAAGCGGCTATGGAAATGCCCGTGGGTGGCCATACCGGCGAGGTGTTCATCTGCACATAAGCCATCTTCAAACCTAATCGAGCTGCTAAATGGTAAATAATGGCAAGAATGATGATTTTGCCAATATAAAGTAGGCCGTTCTTAATTTTTGGGGTCATTGACAGGTAATTGATTTCTTCAGATATAAAATTATAAATGACTATCTTCTGCGCTAACTAGGGTAAAAACATCACTATACATCGATTAAAAAGTCCGCATTAAAAAGTAATCATTTAGGTTAAA